>NZ_JBHYWP010000019.1:21406-89952 GCF_042751845.1 Streptomyces sp. NPDC059398
CGCCCCCGCCCTCTCGCACACCCCAAAACTGTTATTCCTAACAGCTCTCTGGTTCGGGGGGGGCGGGCCGGTCTCCCCCGCCCCCCCCCCCCGCCCCCCCCGCCCGCCGTCAGGGCAGGGAGCGCTACCAGGGCACGGTCTCGTTCCGGTAGTTGAGGAAGTGCAGGCCCGGTTCGCCCCGGTGGCTCTCGATCGTGTCCACCACACCGGGCACGGACTGATCGATGGTCAGGGGGGCGTCAGGCCCGCCGAGTTCGGTGCGTACATGGCCGGGGCACATGAGCAGCAGCGTGTGGGCGGCGTCGGCGTATCGGACGGCGTAGCTGCGCATCAGCTGGTTCAGCGCGGACTTGCTGGCCCGGTAGACCTCGTGACCGCCCCTGGTGTTCAGGGTGAGGCTGCCCTGGCGCGAGGACATGACACCGATGGTCCCGGCCGGTGCGACCAGTGAGCGCAGGGACTCGACCACGCGCATCGGGCTGAGCGCGTTCGTGACCATGACCTCGGTGAACATCTCCTCCGGGACCTCGCCGACCGGGATGTCGCCCCGGGTGATGGCGGCGTTGACGAACAGCAGGTCGAGCGTGCGTCCGGCCAGGCGCTCGCGCAGCGCGGCCAGTTGTTCGGGCTTCGTCATGTCGAGAGACTCGACCGTGACCCGGCCCCCGGAGGCGTCGGCCAGGTCGTGGAGTCCGGTGCGCTCACTGCCCCGTACGGTGCCGATGACGTCCCAGCCGCGGCGTGCGAACTCGGTGGCGAGGCCGAGACCGAGGGCGCGGGAGGCCCCGATGATGAGTGCGGTCGGGGCGCTCATGCCTGCACCGCCGGCCTGATGAGCTCCTCGCACCGCTGGTGGAAGGTGGTCGGGCCGGCGGCCCCGGGGGTGCGTTCAAAGGTGTCCTCATGCAGGACGCCCAGGAGTTCACTGCCGGTCTTGCCGGCAGGAGTAGTGATCACGATCATGCCCTGAGTCTCGGCGCGGTCACCCGGAACCGTCCAATACCTTTCCGGACCATTGATACCTTCGGGGTATGGATCTGGATCTGCGCAAGCTCCGCTACTTCGTCGCGGTGGCCGAGCACCGGAACTTCGGCCGCGCGGCCGAACAGCTCTACATCGCCCAGCCGGTGCTAAGCCGTCAGATCAGGGCCTTCGAGCAGGAGTTGGAGTGCACGCTGCTTGAGCGGACCACCCGCAGCGTGGAGCTGACAGCTGCCGGGAAGCAGCTTTACGAGGAGGCGCAGGGGATCCTCACGGCCGCCACATCGGCGCTGCGGCGGGTGGTGGACGCCGACCGGGGCATCCAGCGGATCGCCGTCGCCTTCTCTCCGGGGCTCCATGTGTCGGAGGCGATCCGGGCGTTCACCTCGCGCCACCCGGAGGTCGAGACCGATGTCGTACCGACGCGCTGGTGGGAGCAGGACGCGCCGCTGCGGGACGGACGGGCCCAGGCCGGATATCTGCGGCGGCCGTTCGACGACTCGGGGCTGCACACCGTCCCCATCGGCCAGGAGCCCAGGGTCGCCTGCCTGCCCGTGACGCACCCGCTCGCGCACCGTGACCAGCTCACCTCCGCGGAGCTCGATGGCGAGCGAATGCTCGACGCACCGAGGCGGCGTACGTCCTCACTTGAGGAAAAATTCGAGCTCATCGCCTCCGGGCACGGCATCGCGCTCGTCCCGCTGAGCGTCGCGCGCTCCTACCCCCGCCCCGATCTCACCCATCTGCCCGTCACCGACGCCCCCGGGATCGAGACGTGCCTGGTCGCCGTCGCGGACCGGCGGGGGAGGCTGCTGCGCGACTTCCTGGAGATCGCCACCGCGACGCTGCGGCGCGGCTGAGCGGCCGCCGGACCCGCCGGGGCCCGGCCGGTGTCCGCCCCGCCGCGCCGCCGCTCAACGCCTTTTGTGGGGCCGCTACTTGCCCGTACCGACCGCGTAGATGACGATGCCGGGGGAGTCGGAGCCCGCGTCGGGGTTGCCCACGCCGACGTTGATGGAGGTGCTCAGGGTCTTCGAGTGGGTCTCGCCGGGCGGCGTGACCACCATGGTGGTGAACGTGTAGCCGCTGCCGCCGGTCTTGTTCAGCGGGTAGTTCAGGACGAACTGGGTCGACTCGCCGGGGGCCAGCTTGACGAGGGGCCGCTCGTTGGAGCCGCCGCGCTCGGCGCTGATGCCCTTCGAGTCGCCCTTGCCCTTGAGGTCGACGCCCGCGTAGCCGCGCATCGTGCAGGAAATGGAGCCGCTGTTCTTGAAGTCGACGATCTCCTGGCCCTCGCCCGAGATGCCGTGCTGGGTCGAGACCGTGAGGTTGGCCGTCTTGCAGGCGCTGCCGGACGCGGAACCGGAGCCGGAATTCGACGAGCCGGAACCGCCGCTGGTGCTGCTGCCGCCACCTGAACTGCTGGAATTGCTGGAACCGTTGCCGGACGAGCTGTCCTGGCCGGCCGTGGCGCTGGACGAGGACGTCGCGCCGGACGAGCCGGACGCCGAGGCGGAGTCGGAGGCACCGGACGACGATGTCCCGGAGGCGCTGGAGTCGTCGGGTCCACAGGCCGTCAGGGACAGTGCGGCGGCCACGACGACGATGCCGAGAGCCGAGAGCCTCTTGTTGCTGCGCATTGCTTCTCCGTAGGTCGGATGCCGGCCCACTCCTTGCGGACCCTTCTGAGTGAAAGGGAGGCAGGAGAGACCTGCGGCGGTTGCAGACGGCCCGGACCGCAACACTCCCGTGACACACGGGCAACGGGGACACGGGGACACGGGGACACGGGGACACGGGGACACGGGGTCGGGGAACGTGAGGATCAGGGCATACGGGTTTCAGCGGACACGAGGTCCGGTCACCGCCGACGGCCACAGCTCGGCGAGGGCGTGTCTCTTTGGTGGGTTGGTCAGTTGATCGGATAGGTCTGTCCGATTAGTGATCCCTGATGCGATGTGGGACCGGATCGAGCCGCTCATGCCGGCCGATCCGGTCCACGGGCGGCGGTGGGCCGACCATCGCCGTACCCTTGAGGCCATCGCGTGGCAGTACCGCACCAACTCGCCCTGGCGGGACCTGCCCGACGAGCTCGGCCCGTTCCAGACCGCCCACAAACGACTGATCAGATGGGCCGTCGACGGCACCTGGGAGATGATCCTCGCCGCCGTCCTGGCGGCGGCGGACGCTGACGACGACCTCGACTGGACGGTGTCGGTGGACTCCACGGTCGTGCGGGCCCACCAGCACGCTGCCGGGGCACGCAAAACCGGGGCACGCAAAGAGGGGGGAGGCCCGCCCGGGAGAGCCCGCCGATCATGCACTCGGCCGCTCCCGCCGCGACCGTGAACGAGATCCACCGACTGTACGACCGGTTCGTCCCCGCCCCCGCCCGCACCGCCCGGACCTGCCTTGTCATGCACTGGCACCGCTGGCGCACCCGCCGCCAGTCCCGAGCCCGAGTCGGCCACTACCGCACCCGCACCGCACGAGCTCACTCACCGTGAAACCACCGGCTGTATTACTGGATCACGCTTGCTCCGCAGCCGGACCAGAGCGGGGACGCTGCCCGGCATGAGCGACTGATCGCCAAGCCCGGCTGCCCGCACGGACCGGCTTGGCCCGGCCGGGTCCGGCTCAATAGTCGCGGCCGGTGAGACCGCGGTAGACGAAACGCGTCACCACTTCGGTCAGTTCCTCGTCGTCGAGGTCCGGCGAGAGCTGCTGCCCGGTTTGCAGACAGGTGTCGAGGAGCCCGTGCATGAACTGGAGGCTGACCTCGGGTGAGGCGGGCAACCGGAGCCCGGCGTGGGTGATGTGCTCGACGTGATCCATGAGGTCGGCCCTCTCGGTGGCGCCGTACTCGGCCAGCGTCCTCGCGAAGGTTTCGCTGACCAGTGCGGCCTGTTGCATGGCGCGCAAAGTCGCGGCGTTCTCCCGGTAGAAGCCGACGTAGTCCCTGACATGCCAGCGGATCGCGTCGGGGTCGGTGAAGTCCGGCTTGTGGTCGGGAGCGGAGGCTCTCAGGGCGCTGTCCGCCAGCATGTCGGCCAGGAGCGCTTCGAGCAGTTCTTCCTTGCTCGCGAAGTGGTTGTAGAAAGATCCGGCCGCGCGGCCGGCCTCGGCGGTGATGTCGGTGATCTTCGCGTTCAGGTAGCCACGAGCGGCGAACACCCGCTTCGCCGCGGCCTTCAGCGCGGCCTCGGTCTCCGCCGCCATCTCCGTGCGCTTCACGGCACCTCCTTGACACGAACCGTACCAAGGGATCAACCTGAATCCATATTCAGTGAATTGGAGTTCAGTCATGCGGATCCTCATCGCGGGAGCCGGGCCCACCGGTCTGACCCTGGCCATCGACCTCGCCCGGCGCGGAATCGACGTACGCGTCATCGACAAGGCGGCTTGCCACTTCGCCGGCTCGCGCGGCGACACCCTCCAGCCGCGCACGCTGGAAGTGTTCGACGACCTCGGCGTCCTCGACACGGTGCTCGACCAGGGACGATCCGTGCCGACGACGCGTGTGCACCTCGACGGAGAGTTCGTGGGAGAGAGGCGGACAGCCGAACACCTCCAGCCGACGCCCGATGTCCCCTACCCGAACGCCTGGATCCTCGGGCAGTCCCAGACGGAGGCCGTACTCCGCGACCGGCTCGCCGCCTTCGGGGCGAGTGTGGAACTGAACACGGAGCTGATCGGCTTCGAGCAGGACCCGGACGGGGTGACGGCTCACCTGTCCACGGGTGAGACCGTGCGGGTGGCGTACCTGGTGGGCGCCGACGGTGGGCGCAGTACCGTCCGCAAGACACTGGGCATAGCGTTCGAGGGCACAACGGACGAATCGATGCGGGTTCTGCTCGGGGACGTGTCGGCGGACGGACTTGACCACGAGTACGGGTACTGGTTCGCCCGTGCCGCCGATGTGTCCTCCGGGATCCAGCTCAGCCCGCTGCCGAACAGGGGCGGACTGTTCCAGTTCGGCACACCGCTGTCCGAGCAGGACACCGAGCCGTCGCTGGGCACCCTGCAGGAGAAGCTCGACGCGCTTGATGCCGGCGTGCGGTTGGCCGATCTGGCGTGGTCGACAGTGTGGCGGCCGAACATCCGCCTGGCCGAGCGATTTCGTATCGGCCGGGTGTTCATCGCAGGTGACGCCGCGCACGTGCATCCGCCGACCGGAGGCCAGGGGCTGAACACGGGCGTGCAAGACGCCTACAACCTTGGCTGGAAGCTGGCTGACGGTTCGCCGGAACTGCTCGACACCTACGAGAGCGAACGGCGCACGGTCGCGACCAGGACGCTCACCCTCAGCGAGGAACTCCTGGAGCGGCACAAGGACGGCGTCGAGGACGCGTACGAGCGCGGCGAGAACACCCGGCAACTCGATGTCAGCTACCGGACCTCCGAAGGCCGGCTCGTCGCGGGCGACCGTGCCCCTGACGCGCCGTTGAGGGACCCCGATGGCAAGGCGATCCGACTGTTCGACCTCTGCCGAGGTCCACACGCGACCCGCCTTGTGTTCGGGGCACCCGCTCCCGACGAGCCCCACACCTACGCGGTCCTTCGCCCCGGCCAGTCTTCGCCCGGCGCATACGTCATCGACGCTGAAGGACACGCCTTCGCCGCCTACGGCACTGCGGACGGCGACACGGTACACATTCGCCCCGACGGCCACGTCGGCTAAGGGCTGTCCCGCAATCCCTGGCGGGCGCTCGACGACAGTTACGGCGCCTCGCCGCGTTGTCGGAACGCCCGAATACAGCCAGTATGCGGACGCCCCTCCGCCTTGCGATGCACCGCATCTGACGCCGCGCGCTGATCCACCAGGGATTACGGGACAGCCCTTAGCGCCTGCGTACCCAACACCCCGATGAGCGCGAGCTGTTCAGCATCCCGGGTGCCCGGCTCGGTCGTGTAGACCATGATGCGCAGATCGCTGCCGGTGACGCCGAGCAGGTCGCAGTCGAGCGTCACCGCGCCCACCTGCGGGTGGTCGATGGTCTTGTGCGGGGCCTCGTACTCGGCCACCACCCCGGAGTCCCACAGCTCAGCGAACCGCTCACTCCCGGCGCGCAACTCCGCGATCAGGCGCCGCAGCCGCTGGTCCGCGGGGTACCGGGCGGCCGCCGTACGCAAGCCGGTGACCTGTGCCGCCTCCAGCGCGCGCCGGGACTCCGGTGTGTGGCGGGCACGAGTCCCCGAGCCCAGGAAGTTGCGCCACACCGCGTTGCGGTCCTTGCCGTGCCACTCGCCCATCAGGGCGGTGTACAGCGGGTTGGCCAGCAGCAGCGTCCACGCCGCGTCGAAGACCGCGACCGGTGTGCCGGTCAGCCGGTCCAGCATCCGCTGGACGCCGGGCGTGAGGTGGGCGGGCACCGTGCCCCGCCCCGGCGGTACGAGTCCGGCGGCCCGGAACAGATGCTCACGCTCGGCGGCCGAGAGGCGCAGCGCCCGGCCCAGCGCCTCGACGACCTGCACCGACGGGTTGGCGGCCCGGCCCTGTTCGAGGCGGGTGACATAGTCGACCGAGATCCCGGCCAGCAGAGCCAGCTCCTCGCGGCGCAGCCCGGCCGCGCGCCGGTGGCCGCCGACGGGCAGCCCGGCCGCTCCGGGGGAGACCCGGTCGCGCCAGCGCCGTACCGCTTTGCCGAACTCCGTGGCCGTCATGGCACCACTCTGCCCCCGGCGGCGCGGATCTTCCTGGTACTGGCAGTCACAGGAAGACGGGACGCCTGGCTGACCGCACCCGGAAGCCGCATCGTGGAGCCATGACCACCACACTGATCACTGGAGCGAACAAGGGTCTCGGCCACGAGACCGCCCGCCGGCTCATCGCGGCGGGGCACACCGTCTACCTCGGCAGCAGGGACGCCGGACGCGGGCGCCGGGCCGCCGATGAGCTGGGCGCCCGGCTGGTCGTCATCGACACCACCGACGACGCGTCCGTGGCGGCGGCGGCCGAGGCCGTCGCCGCCCGGGGAGGGCTCGACGTCCTGGTCAACAACGCCGGTATCGAGGAGCGCGCCGCGGACAACTCCGTGATCGGGCCGGCCGAGTTGACGGCCGACACGATGCGCGCCACCTTCGAGACGAACGTCTTCGGCACGGTCCGGGTCCTGCACGCCTTCCTCCCCCTGCTGCGCCGCTCGGCCGCCCCCGTCGTGGTCAACGTCAGCAGCGGTCTGGCCTCACTGACCGGGGCCTCCGCCCCTGACTCCCCGGGGTACGCCTACCCGGGCGTCGCCTACCCGGCGTCGAAGACGGCGGTCAACATGGTCACCGTGCAGTACGCGAAGGCGTTCCCGGAGATGCGGATCAACGCGGTGGAGCCCGGCTTCACCAAGACCGATCTGAACGGGAACACCGGCACCCAGAGCGTCGAGCAGGGCGCCGGAATCATCGTGCGCATGGCCCAGGTGTCCCCGGACGGGCCCACCGGGGGCTACTTCGACGCCGAGGGCCCCCTGCCCTGGTGACGACGGTCCCGGCAGGGGGCCCACAGGGCGCTGGGGTGGCGGGTGACGGGCGGCTCTACAGCCCCGCCGCCCGCGACAGGTCCGCCTTGAGCGCCGTCAGGATCCCCTCCGCGCGGCTCCTGGCCGCCGGGACGTCCGCGACGGCCTCCACCGGCAGGACCACCTCCAGGTAGCACTTGAGCTTCGGCTCGGTGCCGCTCGGGCGGACGATCACCCGGGCGCCCTCCAGGTGGTAGCGCAGGCCGTCCGTGGGCGGGAGGTGCTCCGTGCCGGCGGACAGGTCCTCGGCGCTCGTGACCTTGAGACCGGCCAGCTCCGCCGGCGGCTGTTCACGCAGCCGGCGCATCGCGTCCGCGATCACCGACAGGTCCTCGACGCGCACCGACAGCTGGTCCGTCGCGTGCAGCCCGTGCCGTACGGCCAGTTCGTCGAGCAGGTCGAGCAGAGTGCGGCCCTCGGCCTTCAGTACGGAGGCCAGTTCGGCGACGAGCAGGGCCGCCGTGATGCCGTCCTTGTCGCGTACGCCGTCCGGGTCGACGCAGTAGCCGAGCGCCTCCTCGTACCCGTACCGCAGGCCGTCGACGCGGGCGATCCACTTGAAGCCGGTCAGTGTCTCCTCGTACGGCAGCGAGGCCGCGTCCGCGATCCGGCCGAGCAGCGACGACGACACGATCGACTCGGCGAAGGTGCCGGTCACGCCGCGCCGGACCAGATGCGCGGCGAGCAGCGCGCCCAGCTCGTCGCCGCGCAGCATCCGCCAGTCGCCCTCGTACGGGACGGCCACCGCGCAGCGGTCCGCGTCCGGGTCGTTGGCGATGACGAGGTCGGGGGCGGCGCGGCGGGCGGTCGCGAAGGAGAGGTCCATCGCGCCCGGCTCCTCCGGGTTGGGGAAGGCGACCGTCGGGAACGCCGGATCGGGCTCGGCCTGTTCGGCGACGAGCACCGGCTCCGGGAAGCCCGCCCTGGCGAACGCGGCGAGCAGCGTCTCCTTGCCGACCCCGTGCATCGCCGTGTAGACGGTGCGGGCGGTACGGGGGGAGCCGGGGGTCAGTACGGCGTCCGTACGGGCCAGATACGCCGCCAGGACGTCCTCGCCGAGGGTCTCCCAGCCGCTCTCCGGACGCGGTACGTCGTGCAGGCTGCGCACCGCGTCGATCTCGGCCGCGATCCCGGTGTCGGCCGGGGGGACGATCTGCGAGCCTCCCCCAGATTCCATCCGGGGGGACCCCCAGCCCAGATAGACCTTGTAGCCGTTGTCGCGCGGCGGGTTGTGGCTCGCGGTGACCTCGACGCCCGCGACCGCGCCCAGGTGGCGGATGGCGAAGGCCAGGACCGGGGTGGGCAGCGGGCGCGGCAGCACGGCCGCGCGCAGCCCGGCGCCGGTCATCACGGCCGCGGTGTCCCGGGCGAAGTCCGCGGACTTGTAGCGGGCGTCGTAGCCGATGACGACCAGGCCGCCGTCCTGGCCCTGCGCCTTCAGATACGCGGCGAGGCCGGCCGCGGCGCGTATGACGACGGCCCGGTTCATCCGCATCGGCCCCGCGCCCAGCTCGCCGCGGAGCCCTGCGGTGCCGAACTGGAGGGTGCCGCTGAAGCGGTCGGCCAGCTCGGCGACGGCGTCGCCCCCGATGCCGCATCCCCCGGTGTCGGCCGTGGCCGCCTCGATGAGCTGTGCCAGCTCCTCACGGGTGTCGGCGTCGGGGTCCTCCGCCTGCCAGGTCTTGGCGCGGGCGATCAGGTCCTGCTCCACGGTGGTCTGCCTTTCTCGGGCGCGGGGGGTGTGGTGTTGGTCGACGAGGCAGATTCCAGCCCGTCCGGCGATTGAGGACATCGTTCGAGCCCGGCCGGCGTGTGAGACCGTCCTTCAGCCCGTCCGGCGCTTGAGGACGACTCCAACCCCGCCGCCCCCTGCGTGGTCCGGCGCCTCAGATCCGCTCCAGGACCTTCGAGAGCAGCGAACCCATCCGCGCGGCGGAGTCGCGCCCCGCCTGCAGCACCTCTTCATGGTTGAGCGGCTCCCCGGTCAGCCCGGCCGCCAGGTTCGTGACCAGCGAGATGCCGAGCACCTCCGCACCGGCCTCGCGCGCCGCGATGGCCTCCAGCACCGTGGACATGCCGACCAGGTCGCCACCGAGCACCCGGACCATGTTGATCTCGGCGGGCGTCTCGTAGTGCGGGCCGGGGAACTGGACGTACACGCCCTCCTCCAGCGAGCTGTCGACCTCCTTGCAGAGCGCGCGCAGCCGCGGCGAGTACAGGTCGGTGAGGTCCACGAAGTTGGCGCCCATGATCGGCGAGGTGGCCGTCAGGTTGATGTGGTCACTGATGAGGACCGGCTGGCCGGGCCGCATCCCGGGGCGCAGACCGCCGCAGCCGTTGGTCAGCACGACCGTCTTGCAGCCCGCGGCGACCGCGGTACGCACTCCGTGCGAGACGGCGGCGACGCCGCGGCCCTCGTAGTAGTGGGTGCGGCCGAGGAAGACCAGCGCGCGCTTGCCCCCGACGGCGTACGAGCGGATGCGCCCGCCGTGCCCCTCGACGGCGGGCGGCGGGAACCCGGGCAGTTCGGTCACGGCGAGATCGGCCACGGGCGTGCCCAGCGCGTCGACGGCCGGGGCCCAGCCGGAGCCCATGACGAGGGCCACGTCGTGGGTCTCTGCGCCGGTGAGCTCACGCAGGCGGGTGGCGGCGGCGTCGGCGGCGACAGTGGGGTTGTCGGCGGGGCCCTGGATGTCCGGGTTTACAGAAGCGTTCACGCCGAAGAGGGTAACCGGAAACGGCCTACGCGCGTAGATGTTCTGGCCGACGGAGTTGCGATCGTTGTCTTGTCGTTTCCGACGAACGCCGCGGGGGAGCCCCGAGGGGGCCCGGCAGGACGGATCCGCGCGCCTCAGCAGGGGCGCTTGCGCAGCTCCATCACATAGTCGTGCGGGGCGCCCGCGGACTCGGCGGCGTCGGCCAGCTCGCCCAGATACCGCGCGGACGGCAGCCCGCCCTCGTACCCGTTCAGTACGTAGAGCCACGCCGGCTCCTCGCCCTCCAGGGTGTCCACCCGGACCCGCATCCGCCGGTATATGTCGAGGCCGACGCCCTCCCAGCGGTCCATCGAGTCCTGGTCCATGGGGGCGATGTCGTACAGGGCGACGAAGACCTGCGAGCGCGGAGCCTCCACCAGCGTGGCGAGCGCTCCTTCCCAGCCCATCTGCTCCCCGCCGAAGGTCAGCCGCCAGCCGTTGAGCCAGCCGGTGCCGCGCAGGGGGGAGTGGGGGGCGCGGCGACTCATCAGCCGCGCGTCGAGGTTGCCGGCGTACGCGGCGTAGAGCGACATGCTGTCGAGGGTACGACAGTGGCATTTCCGGGCCGGGTCACTGGGCCGACCGAGCCGCCCGGAAGAGGGCCGGGACCGGGCCGTCCGGAAGGGGCCGGGACCGGCCCCGGCGGGCCCGGGGAGCCCCGGGGGTGAAGCATCTTGAAGAGTGCGGGACAATGAAGCACGTACTGCATTCCCCGGGGGCTCCCCCCGGACCCCCGGCCGGGGCGGCAGTGCGGCCGGGGTGACAACGCGAGGCGGATTTTTCGTGACCCGGATCGTGATCATCGGCGGCGGACCTGGCGGATACGAGGCGGCCCTGGTGGGCGCCCAGCTCGGCGCGGAGGTGACCGTCGTCGACTGCGACGGCCTCGGCGGGGCATCGGTGCTCACCGACTGCGTACCGTCCAAGACTCTGATCGCCACGGCCGAGGTGATGACGACCTTCGACTCTTCGTACGAGGAGTTGGGCATCATCGTCGCCGACGACACCCCGCCGCTGGAACAGGCGGCCCGGGTGGTCGGCGTGGACCTCGGCAAGGTGAACCGGCGGGTCAAGCGGCTCGCCCTGGCCCAGTCCCACGACATCACCGCGTCGGTCACCAGGGCCGGGGCCCGGGTGATGCGCGGCCGTGGCCGGCTCGCCGGGCAGCAGGCCATGGACGGCTCCCGCCAGGTGATCGTCACCGCCGCCGACGGCACCGAGGAGACGCTGACGGCCGACGCGGTGCTGCTCGCGACCGGCGGCCACCCCCGGGAGATCCCGGACGCGCAGCCGGACGGCGAGCGCATCCTCAACTGGACCCAGGTGTACGACCTGGACGAGCTGCCCGACGAGCTGATCGTGGTCGGCTCCGGTGTCACGGGCGCCGAGTTCGCGGGCGCCTACCAGGCGCTCGGCTCACGCGTCACGCTCGTTTCCAGCCGGGACCGGGTGCTCCCCGGCGAGGACCCGGACGCCGCCGCCGTCCTGGAGGACGTGTTCCGCCGCCGGGGCATGAACGTGATGGCCCGCTCGCGCGCCGCCTCCGCGAAGAGGGTCGGCGACCGGGTCGAGGTCACCCTGGCCGACGGCCGGGTCATCTCCGGTTCGCACTGTCTGATGGCGGTCGGTGCCATCCCCAACAGCGCCGGTATGGGCCTGGACGAGGCCGGGGTGCGGCTCAAGGAGTCCGGCCACATCTGGACCGACAAGGTCTCCCGTACCAGCGCCCCCGGTGTCTACGCGGCGGGCGACGTCACCGGGGTCTTCGCCCTCGCCTCGGTCGCGGCCATGCAGGGCCGTATCGCGATGTACCACTTCCTCGGTGACGCGGTGCAGCCGCTGAACCTCAAGACGGTCTCCTCCAACGTCTTCACCGACCCGGAGATCGCCACCGTCGGCTACAGCCAGGCCGACGTCGACTCGGGCAGGATCGAGGCGCGCACCGTCAAGCTGCCGCTGCTGCGTAACCCCCGCGCCAAGATGCAGGGCATCAGGGACGGTTTCGTCAAGATCTTCTGCCGCCCCGGAACCGGCATCGTGGTCGGGGGAGTGGTCGTGGCGCCCCGGGCCAGTGAGCTGATCCA
The DNA here is from genome assembly GCF_042751845.1 of Streptomyces sp. NPDC059398. Taxonomy (NCBI): domain Bacteria; kingdom Bacillati; phylum Actinomycetota; class Actinomycetes; order Kitasatosporales; family Streptomycetaceae; genus Streptomyces; species Streptomyces sp. NPDC059398. The sequence continues at coordinate 33,740 of NZ_JBHYWP010000019.1, forward strand.
CCCGATCTCGCTCGCCGTCGACAACAACCTGACGGTGGAACAGATCGCCAATGCCTTCACCGTGTACCCGTCCCTCTCCGGCTCGATCGCCGAGGTGGCACGGCAGTTGCACACCCGGAAGGTGGCGGGCGAGGACTGACGCCGGGGGCTGACGGCGAGGGCCGGCACCGGGGCAGCGGCGGGTCCGCCGGGTCCGGCGGGGGTGCGGCCGGGGGAGCGGTCGATGTGCGGCCGGTCGGTGCTCGTGCCCCGTATACCACCTGCTGATCCCATCTGTGCGCACCTTCTGTTTTTCGGCGCAAAGTGCTGAGAACGATGGGCCGGTGGGGTTACTGTCTGTTCCGTGTTCGCTGCTGAACGTCGCCAATTGATCCTTGAAATGGTGCGCGCCAATGGGGCCGTGTCGCTCCGTGAGCTCGCCCGTGTCGTCCAGACCTCCGAAGTGACCGTACGTCGGGACGTGCGGGCGCTGGAGGCGGAAGGACTCCTCGACCGCCGCCACGGCGGTGCCGTGCTGCCGGGTGGATTCACGCGAGAATCCGGCTTCCCGCAGAAATCCCATCTCGCGACCGCCGAGAAGACGGCCATCGCCGATCTCGCCGCGGGGCTCGTCGAAGAAGGCGAGGCCATCGTGGTGGGGGCGGGGACCACCACGCAGGAGCTGGCCCGCCGGCTCGCGCGGGTCCCCGGGCTGACGGTGGTCACCAACTCCCTGCTGGTGGCCCAGGCGTTGGCCCATGCCAACCGGGTCGAGGTGGTGATGACCGGCGGCACCCTGCGCGGGTCCAACTACGCCCTGGTGGGCAGCGGTGCCGAGCAGTCCCTCCAGGGGCTACGGGTCTCCCGGGCCTTCCTCTCCGGCAGCGGGCTGACCGCCGAGCGCGGCCTCTCCACCTCCAACATGCTCTCGGCCAGCGTGGACCGGGCCCTGGTGCAGGCCGCGGCGGAGGTGGTGGTCCTCGCCGACCACACCAAGCTGGGCACCGACACCATGTTCCAGACGGTGCCGACGGATGTGATCACCCGGCTGGTCACCGATGAGCCGTCCCCCCAGGACGACCGTGCGGTAACGGAGTTGCAGGCGCTCGCCGACCAGGGCGTGCAGATCGCGGTGGCCGGGCCGGGTGGGACTGCGGCCGGCCCCGGGCCGGGCGGTGAGCCCCACCCGGCCGGCCGGCCGCCGCGCCGGGACATGCCGCTCCCCGGTCAGCGGCGCACCCACCCGGGCGGGCCGCAGCCGCTGCGCAGCGCGGTCTCGCTGGCCGAGCAGCAACAGCAGCAACAGCAGGCGCGGGTGGCCGATATGCGGCGCCGCTAGCTCTGCCGCTGTTCGGCTGCGGATGTGAGGCTGCGGCTGTGCGGCTGTGGCCGGTTCCGCCGCATGGAGCAGCTACGGGGTGAGCCCCGGCCCGACCACCAGAATTCACGGTGTCCGGCCGGGGCTCACCCCGTAACTTTCAGCTGTGCCGTCAGTCCTTGATCTCGCAGATCATGGCGCCGGACGAGACGGAGGCGCCGATCTCGGCGGCGAGGCCCTTCACGGTGCCGGAGCGGTGCGCGTTGAGCGGCTGCTCCATCTTCATCGCCTCCAGGACGACCACCAGGTCGCCCTCCTTGACCTCCTGGCCCTCCTCGACCGCGATCTTGACGATCGTGCCCTGCATCGGGGACGCGAGGGTGTCGCCGGAGACGGCGGAACCGGACTTCTTGGCCGCCCGGCGCTTGGGCTTGGCACCCGCCGCGAGACCGGTACGGGCCAGGGACATCCCGAGCGAGGACGGCAGCGAGACCTCAAGACGCTTGCCGCCGACCTCGACGACGATCGTCTCGCGCCCGGACTCGTCCTCGTCCGCTTCGCCGCCGGCCGGGGCGAAGGGCGGGATCTCGTTGACGAACTCGGTCTCGATCCAGCGGGTGTGGATACGGAAGGGGTCCGAGGTGAAGGCTGGGTCGACGACGACCGCGCGGTGGAAGGGGATGGCGGTGGCCATGCCCTCCACGGTGAACTCGCCCAGCGCGCGGGCGGCACGCTGGAGGGCCTGCTCGCGGGTGGCGCCGGTGACGATCAGCTTGGCGAGCAGCGAGTCCCAGGCGGGGCCGATGACCGAACCGGACTCGACACCCGCGTCGAGGCGGACGCCGGGGCCGGTCGGCGGCGCGAAGGTGGTGACGGTGCCGGGCGCGGGCAGGAAGCCGCGGCCCGGGTCCTCGCCGTTGATACGGAACTCGAAGGAGTGACCGCGCAGCTTCGGGTCGTCGTAACCCAGCTCCTCGCCGTCGGCGATGCGGAACATCTCGCGGACCAGGTCGATGCCCGACACCTCTTCGGTGACCGGGTGTTCCACCTGGAGGCGGGTGTTGACCTCCAGGAAGGAGATCGTGCCGTCGAGGCCCACCAGGAACTCGACGGTGCCCGCGCCGACGTAACCGGCCTCCTTGAGGATGGCCTTGGACGCCGCGTACAGCTCGGCGTTCTGCTCCTCGCTCAGGAACGGCGCGGGCGCCTCCTCGACCAGCTTCTGGTGGCGGCGCTGGAGCGAGCAGTCGCGGGTGGAGACCACCACGACATTGCCGAACTTGTCGGCCAGGCACTGGGTCTCGACGTGCCGGGGCTTGTCGAGGTAGCGCTCGACGAAGCACTCGCCGCGGCCGAAGGCGGCCACGGCCTCACGGACCGCCGAGTCGTAGAGCTCGGGGATCTCCTCAAGGGTGCGGGCGACCTTCAGGCCGCGCCCGCCGCCGCCGAAGGCCGCCTTGATCGCGACCGGCAGGCCGTTCTCCTCGGCGAACGCCACGACTTCGTCGGAGCCCTCGACCGGGTCCGCGGTACCGGCGACCAGCGGAGCGCCCGCGCGCTGCGCGATGTGCCGGGCGGCGACCTTGTCGCCGAGGTCGCGGATGGCGTGCGGCGGGGGGCCGATCCAGATGAGTTCGGCGTCCAGGACGGCCTGGGCGAACTCGGAGTTCTCCGAGAGGAAGCCGTAGCCGGGGTGGATGGCGTCGGCGCCCGAGTCCTTCGCGGCCTGGAGGACCTTGCCGATGTCCAGGTAGCTGGTGCCCGGGGTGTCACCGCCCAGGGCGAACGCCTCGTCGGCCGCGCGTACGTGCGGCGCGTCCCGGTCCGGATCCGCGTAGACGGCTACGCTCTTGATCCCGGAGTCCCGGCAGGCCCGTGCGACGCGGACAGCGATTTCGCCACGGTTGGCGATGAGCACCTTGTGCACGATGGCTCCCTCCTTGCGGTGTTTTCCCCGCTCGCACCCGAGCCGGGTTTACTCGGCAGGTCATCGTGCCGAAGAGTTCGCTGAAACAAGCTGAGTTTAGGGACTGCCGACACCGTGTTTCGACCTGTCCCCATGGGTGAGCTTCCCCACACACGGTGTGACACGGGCCTCGGGCGGGCCGTGAATTCCCTTGTCACACCACGGTACGGATGGTTCCCGAAACCCACAGTAGCCCCGTCATGTGGGTTAGGTCTCTGTCGGTCAGGGCCGCTGCCGCTCGCGTTTCTTTGTGGAGTCCCTACGAAGGGGCGGGCGATTCTTTGCCGCCGGTTCCGGGCCCCTGTGCCGATCCCCGCCCGGGTCCCCGGCCAGGCCCCGCCCGGGTCCCTGTCCTGGTCGATGACCCGTCATCGCCCCGGCCCTTGTCCCCGCGACTACCCGTTAGTAGCCTGCGCGTGTCGCACGTACTTGCGGTAACAAGCGTGATCCGACAGCGATCCGACCGGGATCCGACCGGATCTGACTGTCGGGTCCGGCTGCCGGATCCGACTGGGGGTGGGTGGACTCATGGCACGCAGGCCGGTGGCCCTGGTGGCTGCGATCGTCCTCGTCCTTGAGGCGTTCGGGATCGCCTTCGTGAATCTGATACTCGGCAAGGTGGCCCACAACCAGCACATGTCCCTGGCGGGCCTGAAGCCGAGCGCGATAAGCACCGGCTCCTGGGTGGGCGGCGGCGTCTTCGGCGTCTATCTGCTGCTCTGCGCGTACTTCCCGCTGCGCGCATCCCTCACGGACCGTGGGCCCGGCCGCTTCGGCCGGATCCTGCTGATCACCTGCGCGGTCGTGCACGGCGTCCTGGGGGCGCTCACCCTAGGCCTGGTCGGCTGGCCCGCCTTCGTCGCGATGATCGTGGTGCTCGGGCTGATCGTCCTGCTCCTGGTCGCGTACGACAGGGAGCGCCCGGAGCCCACCCCGGCGGACGGGGCGCCCGCGGCGGCCTGACCTCAGGCCCCGGGGCCCGTCGTCAAAGTGTCGCCCGTCGCGCGGCGTCCGGCACGCACGCCCTAAGGTCGGCCGGGTGAAGATCCCCCGCCTGCTCGACGGCCGGCTGAAGTTCCGTCATCTGGTCCTGGTCGACGCCCTCGCCCGCCGGGGCAGCGTGGTCGGCGCCGCCGTCGAACTCCATGTGACACAGCCGGCCGCCACCCGCAGCCTCCACGAGCTGGAGGACATCCTCGGCGTACCGCTCTTCGAGCGCGGCCCCCGGGGCGTCACCGCGACCGTCTTCGGAGAGGCGTTCCTCACCCACGCCAGGACCGTGCTCGCCGAGGTCACCCAGGCGGGCCGCCATGTGGTCGAGCTGGCCGACGCCGACCGCGGCACGGTGATCGTCGGCACCCACCTCGCCGGGTCGAACGTGCTGCTCCCGCGCGCCATCGCGGCGGTCAAGAAGGAACGCCCCCACCTCACCGTGGTGGTCCGGGAGGCATCGCCCGAGGCGCTGCTCCTCGAACTGGAGGCCGGGCGCATCGACTTCACCGTGGGGCGGCTGACCGTACCGTCCGACGAGCGCACCGTGCGCCGCAAGCTGTACGACGAGTCGGTCGAACTGGTCGTCAGGGCCTCGCACGCGCTCGCCGGGCACGGCGCGGTGGATCTCGCGGAGCTGGCGGACTATCCGTGGATCCTGCCGGGTGCCGAGACCGCGCTGCGCCGGGAGATCGAGGAGTTCTTCGCCCGCCACGGGATCGCCCTGCCGAGGAACCGGGTGGAGACCACCTCGTTCCTGACAGTACGTCAACTCCTGCTGGAGACCGATGTGGTGGCGGCGCTGCCCAGCCTGATCGCCCGCGACGACCCCAGGATCGTCCGCCTCGGCGTCCCCCTGGAGCCGATCGGCCACAGCGTCGGACTGACCCTGCCCGCGGCCCGTACCCCCAGCCCGTCCGCGCGGGCGCTGATCCTGGCCCTGGAGGAGGTCGCCGCCGGTATGGCCCGGCAGGGCGGTGGCGGCGGCAGCTCCTCCTGAGCGGGGCCCGCTCCCGGCGCTCAGGAAGCGAAGTCCCTTTTCCCGAGCCGGAGTTCCCGCCCCGGCGGCCGGAGTCCGTACCCTCGGGCGGCCCGGGGCCCGCACCCGGCCCGGAGTCCGCGCCCCGGAGGCCGCTCTCAGCCGCCCGTCCCCAGGAAGCGCTCCGCGTTGCCGTGCGTGATCAGCGCGCGGTCCGCCTCGCTGAGGAAGCCGCTCTTGCGTACGACGTCGCCGACCGGGCGTTCGCCCAGCGGGTACGGGTAGTCGCTGCCCACCATCACGCGGTCGGCGCCGACCGTGTCGACCAGGAGCCGCAGTGCGCGGTCGTCGAAGACCACCGAGTCCACCGAGAACCGGCCGATGTAGTGCGACGGCGGAAACAGCGAGGTGCCGATGACGTCGTTGCGACCGTGCCACGCGTTCTCCATCCGGCCGAGCCAGAAGGCGAACGAACCGCCGCCGTGCGCGAAGCAGATCTTCAGCCGTTCGTCGACCCGGTCGAAGACCCCGCCCAGGATCATCGCGAGGATCGACAGATGGGTCTCCGCCGGCATCGCGGTGAGCCACTGCGCCATCCAGCGGTCGAGCCGGGGCGAACTGGCCATGTCCCAGGGGTGCACGAAGACCGGAACGCCGAGCGAGGCGCAGTGCTGGAGGAAGGTGACGACCCCTTCGCTGTCCAGGTCGAGGTCCCCGACATGGTTGCCGATCTCCACCCCCCGGTGGCCGTTGGCGAGACTGCGCTCCACCTCGCGGCAGGCGGCGTCGGTGTCCTGGAGCGGCACCTGGCAGAAGGGGATCAGCCGGTCCGGCGCCGGGGCGGTGATCTCCAGGGCCAGATCGTTGAAGATCCGGGCGATCCTGGCGGCCTCGGCGCCGGACCTGCCGTACTGGAAGAACGCAGGGGTGGGGGAGACCACCTGGGCCCGTACGCCGTCCGCTTCCATGTCGCGCAGCCGGGTCTCCGCGTCCCAGCAGTCCCGCTGGATCCGGCGGAACTCCCGGCTGCCCATCATGATCATGGCCTCGGACTCGGACTCGATCCGCAGCCAGGGCGCGTCCGGCCCGCCGTCGGCCGTCAGATCGGGCCAGCCGCGCGGCACATAGTGGGTGTGGATGTCGATCGTCGGGTCCACGGTCAGCCCTTCCCGGGGTGGAGGGCGCCGCACTGCGGGCAGCTCCGGGCCTTCTCGTCGCCGTAGAACTCGGCGAAGACCGGCGGCAGATCGGCGACGATGTCCCGGACCTGGAGCTCGGTCTCATGGACGAGGGCCGCGCACTCGGGGCAGTACCACTGGAACCGCTCCAGGGTCCCTTCCTCGCGCACCCGCTCGATGACCAGGCCGATCGAGGCGGGGTCGGGCCGCTGCGGGGAGTGCGGGAGGCTGCCGGGGAGCAGCCAGGCCTCGCCCTCCTTGATGTGCACGGTCCGCGGGCCGTCCTCGGTCATGACGTTCACCTGCATCGCGCCCTTGACCTGGTAGAACCACTCCTCGTACGGGTCGAGGTGGTAGTCGGTCCGCTCGTTGGGGCCGCCGACGATCTGGACGATGAAGTCTTCGCCGAGCGACATGGTCCTGTTGTTCACCGGGGGCTTGAGCAGGTGCTCGTGCTCGGTGATCCAGCCCTGGAAATCGATGACCGGGGGGATGGCGGTCATGGGAGCACCTCCGTGCTGATCGTGCTGTTCTTGCTGCTCTTGCCGTGCGTGCTGGTCGTGCTGGTCGTGCTGTGCGTGTTCTGCGCCGTGTCCGTGTTCTGTGCCGTGTCCGTGGTCTGTGCGGCGGGCGGTTCTGCGGGCGGTCCGGCGGAGCGCGGCAGATGGGCCACCGCCTGGATCTCGATCAGCAGATGCGGATGCGGCAGCTGGTGCACCGCGACCGTGGTCCTGGTCGGGCCCTGCTCGTCGAAGTACTCGCCGTAGACCTCGTTGTAGCCGCCGAAGTCGTTCATGGAGACCAGATACGTGGTGAGCTGGGCGACGTCCGACAGCTCGGCGCCGACCTCGGCGAGGATGCCCCGGATGTTCTCGATGACGGCGCGGGTCTGCGCCCTGATATCGAGGCGGGTGGTGCCGAGTTCGTCGGCCTCGGCGCCCACGAAGGTGTTGTCCGGCCTGCGCGAGCTGGTGCCCGACACATAGACCACATCGCCGACGACCTTCACATGCGGGAACCGGCCGCGTGGGGTGGCCCGCCCTCTGATCACCTGTGCGCCGCTCATCGGATCCCCTTCAGCGAGACCGTGCCGAGCCCGGCCACATCGCACGTGGTCACGCCCTCCGCGAGCGGGAGCGCCGCAGTCGCCGCGCCCGCGAGCACGACCTGGCCGGCCCGCAGCGGGATGGACCGGCGGCGGCACATGTCGAGCAGCGCGTGCAGCGCGTGGACCGGGTCGCCCAGGATGGCGGCGGTCGAACCGGTCGCCTCGGCCTCACCGGAGCGCAGCAGCACCGCGCGGTTGGCCGCTTCGCCGAACGGGCGCCAGGGGCCGATCACGTAACCGGCCGCCGACGTGTTGTCCGCGACGACGTCCTCGTAGGTGAACCGGAAGTCCCGGTACCGGGAGTCGATGATCTCGATCGCCGGCGCCATCGCGTCCACACAGGACTCGATGTCCGTCAGCGGGCCGGCCAGGTCCACATCGCGGCAGAGCCGGTACGCGACCTCGGGCTCGGCCTTCGGATGGATGAAGCGGTCCAGTGCGGCATCGCCGCCGTCCGCGATTCGCATCCCGTCGGTCAGCCGGCCGACGATCACGTCGGACACGCCCATCTGGGCCATCTTCGCCTTGCTGGTGAAGCCCAGTTTCACCCCGGTGATGTGCTCGCCGCGCGCCTGCCTGCGGGCCAGCAGCGCCGCCTGCACCGCGTACGCGTCATCGATGCCGAAGGTGTGGGTGTCGGCGAGGCTCGGGGTGTCGGTCCCGGACGTCTGCGCCGTGTCGAGCCGCGCCGCCAGCTCCGCCACGGTGGCCGCGCCGAGGGGCCCCGGGCCCGTGGTGGTCTCCTGCTCGGTCACTGGCCGCTCCCGTCCGTCAGGGACCCGCGCCGTGCGGCCAGGTCCAGTGCGATGTCCACGATCAGGTCCTCCTGGCCGCCCACCAGCTGCCGGCGTCCCACCTCCAGGAGGATCTCCCGGGTGTCGAGCCCGTACCGCTCGGCCGCTCGTCCGGCGTGCAGCAGGAAGCTGGAGTAGACGCCCGCGTACCCGAGGGTCAGGGTCTCCCGGTCCACCTGCACCGGGCGGTCGCGCATCGGCCGGACGATGTCGTCGGCCGCGTCCTGGAGCGCGAACAGATCGCAGCCGTGCTCCCAGCCCATCAGGTCGGCGACCGCGACGAACGGCTCGGCCGGGCAGTTGCCCGCCCCCGCGCCCTGCCCCGCCAGCGCCACATCCACCCGGCGCGCGCCGTGCTCCACCGCCGTGACGCTGTTGGCGACCGAGAGCGAGAGGTTCTCGTGGGCATGGATGCCGATCTCGGTGGCCGGGTCGAGCACCTCGCGGTACGCGGCGACCCGGTCGGCGACGTCCCGCATGGTCAGCCGCCCGCCGGAGTCCGTCACATACACGCAGTGCGCGCCGTACGACTCCATCAGCGCGGCCTGCCCGGCCAGTCCCTGCGGGGAGTTGAGGTGGCTCATCATCAGGAAGCCCGAGACGTCCATCCCGTTCTCGCGCGCCCAGGCGATGTGCTGCGCCGCGACATCCGCCTCGGTGCAGTGGGTGGCGATGCGTACGCTCCGTACGCCCAGCGCGTGCGCCCGGCGCAGATGCTCGATGGTGCCGATGCCGGGCAGCAGCAGGGTGGTGAGCTTCGCCTGGACCAGGACGTCGGCCGCCGCCTCGATCCACTCCTCGTCGGAGTGCGCGCCGAAGCCGTAGGTGGCGCTCGACCCGCCGAGCCCGTCGCCGTGCGCGACCTCGATGGCGGCGACCCCCGCCCGGTCCAGTGCGCCGACGATCCGGCGCACCTGGTCGACGGTGTACATATGACCCATCGCGTGCATGCCGTCGCGGAGGGTCACATCCTGTATGTAGAGCTTCATGGGGTCACCCATCCTCGGAGTGCGGCGGTCTTCTCGGCGGTGCGGACCGCGGCGGAGGTCATGATGTCGAGGTTCCCGGCGTAGTCCGGGAGGTAGTGGCCCGCGCCGATGACCTCCAGGAAGACGGAGACGCGGAGTCCGGTGACCCGGCGGCCGAGCGCCGGGACCAGGACATCGGTGACCTCCTCGAACTGCATCTCCTGCTTGAGCCGGTAGCCGGGCACATACGTGCGTACCGCCTCGGCCATCTCGCGTACGGAGGCGGCGATCCGCTCCCGTACACCGGCCGGTACGGCCCCTTCGACCAGGCAGTGCACCGTGTCGCGCATGGCGAGCGGGGGCTCGGCGGGGTTGAGCACGATGATCGCCTTGCCCACCGCGGCGCCGCCGACAACCCGGATGGCCTCGCCGGTGGTCTCGGTGAACTCGTCGATGTTGGCGCGGGTGCCGGGCCCCGCCGAGCGGGAGGCGATGGAGGCGACGATCTCGCCGTACGCGACGGGGGCGATCCGGGAGACCGCGGCGACGACCGGGATGGTCGCCTGCCCGCCGCAGGTCACCATGTTGACGTCCGGTGCGTCCAGATGCTCGTCCAGGTTGACGGACGGCACGACGAACGGACCCAGCGCGGCGGGGGTCAGGTCGATCATCAACTTGCCGTGGGCGCGGGCGAGTTCGGCGTTACGGACATGGGCGCCGGCCGATGTGGCGTCGAAGATCACCTTGATGTCGGCGAACTCCGCCATCTCCACCAGCCCTTCGACGCCCCGGTGGGTGGTGGCGACCTTGAGCCGTGCGGCGCGGGCGAGGCCGTCCGACGCCGGGTCGATCCCGGCCATCGCGCCCATGCGCAGGGTCTTCGACAGCCGCAGCACCTTGATCATGAGGTCGGTGCCGATATTGCCGGAGCCGATGACGGCGACCGGGACGGTGCCGGACGCCGATGCTGATGTGCTCACTGGGTCCTCTCTTCGCCGGCGGTCCGTGCCGCCGCCTCGATGACGGCGTCGACCTCGCCGATTCCGTCCAGTTCGAGCCGGAACCGGCCCCCTCCGGTGACCGGCACCATCGGCCCGAGCGCGCCGGACATGACCACGTCACCGGCCCGCAACGGCCGCCCCCGCGCGGCGAGTTCGCGCGCCAGCCAGGCGACCGCGACGACCGGTGAGCCGAGGCAGGCGTGACCGGCGCCGAACGCGACGGGATCGCCGTCGCGCCGGAGCGTCATCCCGACCCGGGCGAGGTCGAGGCCGGTCAGTGAGTACGGGGTGGTGCCGAGGACCACCGCGCCGCTGGAGGCGTTGTCCGCCACGGTGTCGGTGAGGGACAGGTCCCAGCCGGCGATCCGCGAGTCCACGATCTCGATGGCGGGGAGCACGAACTCGGTGGCCCGCAGGACGTCCGCGACGCCCGCGCCCGGCCGGTCGATGTCCCGGCCCAGTACGAACGCGATCTCGCCCTCGGCGCGTGGCTGGAGGAACCGGCCGTACGGCAGCGGCTCGGTGTGGGCGTACACCATGTCGTCGAAGAGCACCCCGAAGTCCGGCTGGTAGACACCGAACTGCTGCTGTACGGCGGGGGCGGTGAGCCCGATCTTGGCGCCCGCGATCCGGGCGCCGGCCGCGCTCCTGGCCTCGGTGAGCCGGCGCTGCACCTCATAGGCGGCGTCCAGATCGGTGCGGCCGATGAACTCCCTGACGGGTGCGCACGGGGTGCGGGTGGCGGCGGCCTCGGCGAGCCGGGCGACAGCGGCGCCGACACCGGCGTCGGCATCGGGGCCTTCGGCGGCCGTCCCGGCGCCGGTCCTGGGGGAGGGGTGATCGTTCACAGCTGTACGCACACATTCGTCGGCTCTGTGTAGAAGTGCATCGAGGACGCGCCGCCCTCCCGGCCGATGCCGGAGAGCCCGGTACCGCCGAAGGGGGAGCGCAGATCGCGCAGGAACCAGGTGTTGACCCAGGCCATCCCGGTGTCCATCGCCTGGGCCACCCGGTGGCCGCGGCGCAGGTCGTTGGTCCAGACGGAGGCCGCGAGGCCGTACTCGGTGTCGTTGGCGAGCGCGACGGCCTCCTCCTCGGTGTCGAAGGGGATCAGTGCGGCCACCGGGCCGAAGATCTCCTCGCGTACCGGCCGGTCCGTCTGGTCCAGCCCGGTCCAGAGCGTCGGCTCGATCCACGAACCGCCCGCCAGCTCCGGGCCCAGCTCCGGCACACCGCCACCGGTGAGCACCTTCGCCCCGGCCTGCTCGGCGAGGTCGAAGTAGCCCAGCACCTTGGCGCGGTGGGCCTGCGAGATGAGCGGCCCCGTGGTGGTCCGCTCGTCGCCGGGGGAGCCGAGGCGCAGGGCGCGGGCGCGTGCGGTCAGGCCGTCCGCGATGTCCGCGAACACCGAGCGCTGTACGTACACCCGCTCGGTGCAGAGGCAGACCTGGCCGGTGTTGGTGAAGACGGACCTGGCCAGTCCGTCGAGCGTCTCCTCGATGTCGGCGTCGTCGAAGACCAGGGCGGCGTTCTTGCCGCCCAGTTCGAAGGAGACCGGCCGCACCCGGGGTGCGACGGTCCGCATGACCTGCGAGCCGGTGGCGGACGAGCCGGTGAAGGTCACCCCGTCGATCCCCGGATGGGACGTCAGATACGCGCCCGCCGAACCACCGCCGAAGCCGTGCACCACGTTGTAGACCCCGGCGGGCAGGCCGACTTCGGCCAGCACCTCGGCCAGCAGGGTCGCGGTGGCGGGCGTCTCCTCGCTCGGCTTGACCACCACCGCGTTGCCGCAGGCGAGCGCGGGGGCGACCTTCCACGTCAGCAGCAGGAGCGGCAGGTTCCACGGCACGATGACCGCGACGACCCCGAGCGGCTTGCGCACCGCGTAGTTGAGAGCCTGCCGGCCGCCGGGGAGGTCGGTCACGAACGACTCCTGGCCGGCGGCCCCGACCACGTCGGCGAAGGCACGGAAGTTGGCGACGGCCCGTGCGACATCGAGCGAACGGGCCTGGGCCACCGGCTTGCCGGTGTCGGCCACCTCGGCGGCCACGAACTCCTCGAAGCGTTCCTCGATCCGGTCGGCGGCCCGCCGCAGCAGCGCGGTCCGCTCCCCGACGGGCGTACCCGCCCAGCCGTCGTGCAGAGCCCGTCTGGCCCCCCGTACGGCCCGGTCCACCAGCGGTCCGTCCGCCTCGTGCACCCGGGCGTACACCCGGCCGGTCGCCGGGTCCACCGCGTCGAAGCCCCGGACCGACCCGTCCGGTTCCACGAACCGTCCCTCTACGAAGTTGCGGATCCACCGCCCTGTATCTGCCGTCATGCGTCCACTGTGGGCCGCCGACCCATACCGTACAAATGCGCTTCCTGCGCCTCGGTATAAGTAAACTGGTATACCTGCTCCTGGTGCGGAGTGGCCGGAGGGAAGGCTTCCGGTATACCGAAACAGCTATGGTGAACTCCGTTTTCAGTATTTGTGTGTGATGGCCCACGGCGCCACGATCCACGGAACAAGCGAGAGGTCACCCCCGTGAACCAGCCCGTGAATCCGTCCCCCGGGTACCAGCCCGTGATCCCGTCCCCGGTGAATCCGACCCCCGGGGACCAGTCCGTGAATCCCCCCGTGAACCCCCCGTCCCCCGCCAGGACCGCTGTCGCGACGCTCGCCGGCACGACCCTGGAGTGGTACGACTTCTTCCTCTACGGCACGGCCGCCGCACTGGTCTTCAACAAGCAGTTCTTCCCGTCGCTCAGCCCCGCGGCCGGCACCCTCGCCAGCTTCAGTACGCTCGCCGTCGGCTTCGTCGCCCGGCCCCTCGGGGGCCTGGTCTTCGGCCACTTCGGCGACCGGATCGGACGCAAGGCGACCCTGGTGGTCTCCCTGGTCCTGATGGGGATCGGCTCCACTCTCATCGGCCTCCTCCCCGGATACGCGTCCATCGGCTTCTGGTCACCGGCGCTGCTCGTGACCCTGCGGATCATCCAGGGCATCGGGCTGGGCGGTGAGGGCGCGGGTGCCACCCTGATGTCGATGGAGCACGCGCCGGGGACCAGACGGAACCTCTACGCGGGCTTCCCGCAGATGGGGACCCCGGCCGGACTGGTCCTGGCGAACGTCGTCTTCCTGGCCGCCAACTCGCTGCTCGGCGACGACACGTTCACCGCGTGGGGCTGGCGCATCCCCTTCCTGCTGAGCTTCGTCCTGGTCGCGGTGGGCCTGGTGATCAGGCTCCGGGTCACCGAGTCGCCGTCCTTCCACCGGGTGCTCGCCGATGGCGAGGTGGTCAGGTTCCCGCTCGCCGAGTCCCTGAAGGTTGGATTCCCCCGGCTGGTGCTGACGCTGCTCGCGGTGGTCGCCAACTCGGCCGTCGCCTATGTGTTCATGGTGTTCACGCTCTCGTACGGCAGCGAACACCTGCACTACGACAAGCAGTTCCTGATCCTGAGCGTGACGGCGGCGGCGGTGCTCTGGTTCGCGGCGATACCGGTGTGGACGACGTACGCGGACCGGCACGGCCGGCGCACCATGTTCATCGCGGGCTCCGCCGCCATCCTGGTCTGGTGCGTGGCCTTCTTCCCGCTGCTGGACACCGGCAGCCCGGTGCTCGCCGTGGTCGCGCTGGTGGGCATGGGGCTCATCATCCCCGTGACCCACTGCGTCCAGGGCTCCCTCATCGCGGACACCTTCCCGGCCCGGGTCCGGTACTCCGGGTCCTCGGTGATCCTGCAGAGCGGCGCCATCCTGGGCGGCGGGCTCGCCCCCATGATCGCCACCGCGCTGCTGAACACCGACGGGACGTCCACCGGGGTGACCTGGTATCTCGCGGTGATCTGCGCGGTCAGCCTGGGCGGTGCGGTCGCGCTGTTCCGGCTGGTGCCGGAGAGCGCCCCGGCGCAGGCGCCGGAACCGGTGGAGACTGGAACCGCGGACGCCGTACCCGGTGGGCCGCTGACCGGCACAGGAGGTACGGCATGACAGGCTCCAGCACTGGGTCGACCGGTACGGGGCCGACCGGTACCGGGACGAGCGGCACCGGCCCGGCCGGTGCGGAGCCTGTCCGTACGGGCCCCATCCGCTATGCGACCGCCGAGCGCTTCGGACGGCCGCGTGCCGTGGCGGCCCGTGACGCCCGCCCCGCCGGCGGCGAGATCTGCCCGCAGCCGCCGTCCAGGCTCGACGCGGTGATGGGCCCGCCCCACGACCGCAGGCCCCAGGGCGAGGACTGCCTGAATCTGACGGTCACCGCCCCGGCCGGGGGCGGCGGGGCCCGGCCGGTGATGGTCTGGTTCCACGGCGGCGGGTTCAGCAGCGGCGCCGGCCTGATGGACTGGTACGACGGCGGGGCGCTCGCCGCACAGGGCGATGTGGTGGTCGTCGGGGTCAACTACCGGGTGGGCGCACTGGGTTATCTCTGTCTCGACGGCGTCAGCGAGGGGAACCTCGGCCTGTACGACCAGCTCGAAGCGCTCCGCTGGGTGCGGGAGCACATCGCGGAGTACGGCGGCGACCCCGGCAGTGTCACCGTCTTCGGCCAGTCGGCGGGCGGTATCTCGATCCGGCTGCTGATGGAGATGGCCGAGGCCCGGGGGCTCTTCCACCGCGCGATTCTGCAGAGCGCCCCCCTGGTGCTCACCGAGCGGTCCCGCGAGGACGCCGAGGCGCTCGGGCGGATCTTCGCGGATCACCTCGCCACGCTGGGCGAGTCCCCGTCGACTGCGGGCCCGGCGGCGCTGCTCGACGCACAGCGGGTGACCGCGGCGGCCCATCTCCGGGAGGCGGCCAGTTCCCTGGAGCCGCCGTTCAGCCCCGTCGAAGGGGTGATCGGCCGGGACGGCGCCGCCTTCGCGGCGAACGTCCGCGGCCTGGACGTCCTGTACGGCTGGAACGCCGACGACATGACCGCCTTCCCGGGCGAGACGGGCGACCCGGCGGAGCTCACCGCCCGGATGTACGCCGCACCCCTCGCGGAGCTGGGCGCCCGGCTCGAACGGGCGGGCGCCCGGGTGCACTCCTACCGGCTCGACTGGCGCCCCGCGGGTTCGCCCCTCGGTGCGACCCACTGCGTCGAACTGCCGCTGCTGCTCGGCGGCCGGGGGGCGTGGGAGGGCGCCCCGATGCTGGGCGACACCCCCTGGGATGAGGTCGAGGCGCTGGGCGCCGCACTGCGGACGACCTGGCTGGGCTTCGTACGGACCGGAGTCCCCGGCGCGGCGCCGGAGCCGCTGCACTGCGCCGAGGGGCCCGCGCCGGTTCCGGTCCCGGGGCGGTCGGACATGGTCTGACGTGGTCGGACCAGGTCTGACCGGTTTCGGATGCGGAGACCGTCAGACCCAGAGGTCCGTCAGACCCAGGGGTCCGTCAGACCCAGAGGTCTGTGAGGGACACGTCCAGTTCGGCCAGCAGCTTGCGCAGCAGCGGCAGCGAGAGTCCGATGACATTGCCGTGGTCGCCCTCGATGGAGTCGACGAACGGTGCCGAGCGGCCGTCGAGGGTGAAGGCCCCCGCGACATGGAGCGGTTCGCCGCTCGCCACGTACGCGGCGACCTCGGCGTCCGTCGGTTCGCCGAAGCGGACCGTGGTGGACGCGGTGGCCGACACGGTGCGGCCGGTCGCGGTGTCGATGACGCAGTGACCGGTCTGCAGGATGCCTGCCCGGCCGCGCATGGCCCTCCAGCGTGCGGTGGCCTCATCGGCGTCGGCCGGCTTGCCGAGCGCCTCGCCGTCCAGCTCCAGTACGGAGTCACAGCCGATGACGAGGGCGCCGGCCGCGGCCTCCCGGGCGGCGACCGACCGGGCCTTGGCCTCGGCCAGTACGAGAGCCAGCTCGGCGGGGGTGGGGGCGCTGAGGGCGTCCTCGTCCACGCCGCTGACGATCACCTCGGGGTCGAGTCCGGCGTTGCGGAGCAGTCCGAGACGGGCGGGCGATGCGGAACCGAGAACGAGTCGGCGCTGTGCAGTCATGCGGGCCATCGTATGACCGCACGAGCGACCCGTTCAGCGCAGGCTGAGCACCGCCATCACGAGAACCATCGCCGCGGCGAGTACGAGACCGGCACGGCGCAGCATCGCCTGTGCGTCCCGCAGCTCCTTGGGCGGTTTGTTCTCCGGATCGGACCACAGCATGCACCCGATGGTGCGGCCGGGGAGGGTCCCGGCGCCTGAGTACGGGTACTCAGGCTGCCCGGACGAGTCGGACACCTCCCCATTGCTGACGCCCCGTCAGTTGGCTGGAAGCCGTCTTCATGCGTCGCGTCAGGGCCGGGATATAAAAATGGAATGAACTTTCCGAAAATGAGCAGACGAAGCGTTCTCGCAGGTCTTGGTGCTGTTCCGCTGGCGGCAGCCACCGGGTTACCGGCCACCGCCCACGAACGGCCGACCGGTCACGGCGAGAAACCGGGCGAGCGGCGGACCACCCTGCTGCGCGGCGCCGGTCTCGTCCTCACCATGGACCCGGGCGTCGGCGAAGGCGAACTCGGCACCATGGAGGGCGGCACCGACGTCCTGCTGCGGGACGGGAGGATCGCCGCCGTCGGCCGGGGACTCGACGTCCCGCACGGCGCGCGGGTGGTGGACGCCACCGGCAAGCTGGTCATGCCGGGCTTCGTCGACATCCACAACCACCTCTGGCAGTCGAGCATCCGCGGCGGCTGCTCCGACCAGAACGTGACCGGCTGGCTCGCGGCCTGCAACCGTACGACGCTGCCGAAGATCGACGCCCAGGACATGTACGGATTCGTCCATCTCGCGGCCCTGGACGCGCTGCAGGCCGGAGTCACCACCGTCGTGGACTGGGTGCACGCCATCCCGTACGAGACGAGTGAGCGCTATGTCCGGGCGCTGCACGACTCAGGGCTGAGGTTCGTCTACGCGATGACGCAGAGCGGCGCCGACCGCCGGCTGATCCCCGAGGTGAAGAAGGACTTCCTGGACCCGCTGCCGCTGGCATCCGCCCAGGTGGCGGTGCATGCGAGCATGCCCGGGATCAAGGATCTGCGGCTGCTGCACGAGGTCTCCCGGGACCTCGGACTGATGATCAACTCCCATGTCCTGGAGAACCGCGACGACCGCAAGGACGAGCAGATCCGCGCCCTGCGCGAGGTCGGCGCCTTCGGTCCCGGACTGCTGATGAACCACGCGATCCACCTCACCGACGACGAGATAGCGCTCACCGGCGACCACGGTGTACGGGTGGCGCACTGCCCGCTCAGCAATATGCGGCTGGCCTCCGGCATCATGCCGCTGCCCGCGATGCACCGGCGCGGCATCCGGGCCGGGCTCGGGCATGACGGCGGCACCAACGACACATCCGACATGTTCAACGTGATGAAGGCGGCCGTCGGCCTCCAGCGGGCGCTTCACCTGGACGCCGGGATCCACCCGACCATCCCGGCGGTGCTGCGGCTGGCGACGATGGGCGGCGCCGAATGCGTCGGGCTGGCCGGTCAGGTCGGCTCACTGACGCCGGGCAAGCGCGCCGACGTTCTGGTCCTGGACCCCGGCACCCTCAACTTCGCCCCGCGCTTCGACTGGGTCAGCCAGATCGTGCTCAACGGCCAGCCGCCGAACGTCAGTGAGGTCTTCATCGACGGCTACCTGCGGAAGTCCGGCGGGGAGCTGGTGAACGTGGACACCGAACAGGTGGTCCGCGCGGCGGAACGGGCGGCGGCACACGTACGCGCGGCCTGACCCGGGCGGCGGCACACGTACGGCGGCGTGACCCCGGCGGTCTGACCCGGACGGCCCGCCCCGGGGCGGGCCGGGACCCGCCCGTAGCTACCCGCCCGTGGTGACCCGGCCGCCACAACGCCCTGGCGGGACCGCACCCGCCCGTACCGCCCTACCCCGGCCAGTAGGTGCGCGCCCACGCCCGCGGCCCCGGCTGCGGTATCCGGTGCCGGGCGATGCGCGCCGGGTCCGACCACTCCTCCGGTGGCAGCGGCGCTCCTGACGGGGCGGCGGCCGCCGCGGCGGCGCGCGCCTGGACCACCGCGACCGCGGCGGCCAGCTCCTCCGGGGTCGGGTTTCCCCGTACGACCTTGATCATCGTCGAGCCCTTCTGCGGATGGGGTGGGTAGCGGTCCGTAAGCAGTGTCCGGAAGTGGTTCCTACAGCGGAATGTTGCCGTGCTTCTTGGGCGGCAGCGACTCCCGCTTCGTGCGCAGCTGACGCAGCCCCCGCACGATGTGCCTGCGGGTCTCGGACGGCATGATCACCGCGTCGACATAGCCGCGTTCGGCCGCGACATACGGGTTGAGCAGCGTGTCCTCGTACTCCGAGATCAGCTCGGCCCGGGTCGCGTCGGCGTCCTGCGCGGCCGCGATGGTGCGCCGGTGCAGGATGTTCACCGCGCCCTGCGCGCCCATCACCGCGATCTGCGCGGTGGGCCAGGCGACATTGAGGTCGGCGCCCAGGTGCTTGGAGCCCATCACGTCGTACGCGCCGCCGAACGCCTTGCGCGTGATCACCGTGATCAGCGGGACCGTGGCCTCCGCGTACGCGTAGATCAGCTTGGCACCGCGCCGGATGATGCCGCCGTACTCCTGGTCCACACCCGGCAGGAAGCCCGGCACGTCGACGAAGGTGATGACGGGGACGTTGAACGCGTCGCAGGTGCGGACGAAGCGCGCCGCCTTCTCGGACGCGTTGATGTCCAGACAGCCGGCGAACTGCATCGGCTGGTTGGCGACGATGCCCACCGGGTGGCCCTCGACCCGTCCGAAACCGGTCACGATGTTCGGCGCGAACAGGCCCTGGGTCTCCAGGAACTCACCGTCGTCCAGCACATGCTCGATGGCCGTGTGCATGTCGTACGGCTGGTTCGCCGAGTCCGGGATGAGCGTGTCCAGCTCCCGGTCCACGTCCGAGGTCTCCAGATCCGCCTCCTCGGGGAAGGCGGGCGCGTCGGAGAGGTTGTTCGAAGGGAGGTAGGAGAGCAGCGACTTGACGTACTCGATCGCGTCCTTCTCGTCACCCGCCATGTGGTGCGCCACACCGGACGTGGTGTTGTGCGTACGGGCGCCGCCCAGCTCCTCGAAGCCGACATCCTCACCGGTGACGGTCTTGATGACGTCGGGCCCGGTGATGAACATGTGCGAGGTCTGGTCGACCATCACCGTGAAGTCGGTGATGGCGGGGGAGTACACGGCGCCGCCCGCGCACGGGCCGACGATCAGGCTGATCTGCGGGATCACCCCCGACGCGTGGACGTTGCGGCGGAAGATCTCGGCGAACAGGCCGAGCGCGGCCACCCCCTCCTGGATCCGGGCGCCGCCGCCGTCGTTGATGCCGATGATCGGGCAGCCGGTCTTCATGGCGAAGTCCATGACCTTGACGATCTTCTCGCCGTACACCTCGCCGAGCGACCCGCCGAAGATGGTGAAGTCCTGCGAGTAGACACAGACCGGGCGGCCGTCGACCGTGCCGTAACCGGTCACCACACCGTCGCCGTACGGGCGGTTCTTCTCGATGCCGAAGTTGGTGGAGCGGTGCCGGGCGAACTCGTCCAGCTCGGTGAACGACCCGTCGTCGAGGAGCAGTTCCACTCGCTCACGGGCTGTCAGCTTGCCCTTGGCATGCTGCTTCTCCACCGCGCGCGCCGAACCGGCGTGGGTCGCCTCCTCGATGCGGTGCTGAAGATCCGCGAGCTTCCCCGCGGTGGTGTGGACGTTGATCTCTTCCGGCTCGGACATCGGGTTGCGGCTCCCTGGGTGCGCAGGCGTCTGACAGGGCGTTTCGGCTACAGACACGTAGCGTATCGGCGCTGATGCGCCTCGGCAGTGCGTCGTTTGCCACACCTACTGTGGGTTGCATGACGTCATCCGATGTACCTGGGAACCGCTGGACGGATCTGGAGCGCCCGCCGCTGAACGCGACGGCCCTGCGCCGCGCGCTGGTGCGGCCGGGGTCCCTGTGGACCTCGCTCGACGTGGTCGCGGCCACCGGGTCCACCAACTCCGACCTCGTGGGGCGCGCCGCCGGACTTGAGGAAGGGGCGGTGCTGGTGGCCGAGGAACAGAGCGCGGCCCGCGGCCGGCTGGACCGCACCTGGTCGGCGCCCGCGCGCTCCGGGCTCTTCTTCTCCGTACTCCTGCGGCCCGGCCCGCGGGTCCCGGCCGAGCGCTGGGGGTGGCTGCCGCTGCTCACCGGGGTCGCGGTGGCCGCCGGTCTCTCCCGGGCAGCGGGCGTCGACACCGCGCTGAAGTGGCCGAACGACCTGCTCGTCACGGTTCCCGGGGACTCCGGCCCGCCCGGCCCCGGGGATGCCCCGTCCGGCGCCGAGCGCAAGGCGGGCGGCATCCTCGTCGAACGCACCGCGGACGGCGCCGTGGTGGTCGGCGTCGGCATCAACGTCTCGCTCCACGCGGCGGAACTGCCCGTCCCCACCGCGGGCTCGCTGGCCCTCGCCGGGGCGGTCTCCACCGACCGCGACCCACTGCTGCGGGCCGTGCTGCGCTCCCTTGAGCAGTGGTACGGGGAGTGGCGAGCCGAGGACGGCGACCCGGCCGCCTCACGGCTCCAGGAGGCGTACACGGCGGGCTGCTCGACCCTGGGCCGTACCGTCCGTGCCGAGCTGCCCGGCGACACCTCGCTGACCGGCGAGGCCGTCGCCGTCGACGGCGACGGGCGGCTGGTGCTGGCAACCGGGGACGGCGTGCGGCCGGTCGGCGCGGGTGACATCGTGCACCTGCGCCCGGTCTGACACCGGTCCGGGGGCGGGGCGGCGTCCGGACCTGCGCCCCGCCCGACACCGGCCGGAACAGCGCCGGGCACGTGAGCTACGGCACACCTGCCGTATGGTTGAGGCGATCCGCGGGCAGATCAGCACGGAGCGTCAGCCAGATCGGCAGGGCAGTGCGCAGGGAATGGGCAGGAGGCGGCAGGTGACCGTCGACAACATCTCGTCCGGCGCGGAGGAGGAGCCCCCGTTCTCTCCGTACCGCACCCCCCACCATGAGGTCGATCACACCGCGGAGCCGAGCAACGACCCGCTCGCGATCCGGCTCGAACACCTGATTCTCGGCGCCGACCGGCGCTACACCCCCTTCCAGGCGGCGCGTACGGCCGGTGTCTCGATGGAGCTGGCCTCCCGTTTCTGGCGGGCGATGGGCTTCCCCGACATAGGCCAGGCCAAGGCGCTCACCGAGGCCGATGTGCTGGCGCTGCGCCGGCTGGCCGGGCTCGTGGAGGCGGGGCTGCTGAGCGAGCCGATGGCGGTGCAGGTCGCCCGGTCCACCGGGCAGACCACCGCCCGGCTCGCCGAGTGGCAGATCGACTCCTTCCTGGCCGGCCTGACCGAGCCGCCCGAGCCGGGGATGACCCGCACCGAGGTCACCTATCCGCTGGTGGAGCTGTTGCTTCCGGAACTGGAGGAGTTCTTGCGCTATGTGTGGCGGCGCCAGCTGGCGGCCGCCACCGGGCGGGTCGTCCAGGCCGCGGACGACGAGGAGATGGTCGACCGCAGGCTCGCGGTGGGCTTCGCCGACCTCGTCGGTTTCACCCGGCTGACCCGGCGCCTGGAGGAGGAGGAGCTCGGCGAGCTGGTCGAGGCCTTCGAGACGACCTGCGCCGACCTGGTCGCGGCACACGGCGGCAGGCTCATCAAGACCCTCGGCGACGAGGTGCTGTACGCGGCGGACGACGCGGGCACGGCCGCCGAGATCGCGCTGCGGCTCATCGAGACCATGAGCAACGACGAGACCATGCCGGAGCTGCGCGTCGGTATCGCCTTCGGCACCGTCACGACCCGGATGGGCGACGTCTTCGGCACCACCGTGAACCTGGCATCGCGGCTCACCTCGATAGCGCCCAAGGACACGGTCCTGGTGGACGGCGCGCTCGCCGAGGAGCTGGGGCGCCACGGTGACGCGCCGGTCTCCGAGTCGGAGGCCGCGGCCGAGACCGAGCGCGCCGAGAAGAACGGCGAGGAGCCGCCCGCCTACCGCTTCGCCCTCCAGCCGATGTGGCAGCGGCCGGTGCGCGGACTCGGCGTGGTCGAGCCCTGGCTGCTCACCCGTCGTACGAGTCGTACGACCTGAGGCGCCGGGGCCGCCGACGCTCCGGCGGGCGCCGGGCCGCGCGCTGCCGACCGGACGCCGGGCCGGGGCCGCCGGGGGCTGACGCGCGCGGTGCCCGCTGGCCTATCGTGCGCGGATGACCTCAGAAATCTCAGATACTGGAACGGGCACGGCTGCCGGGACGGACGCGGGTGAGCGGCGGTTCGGTGAGTACGTCGTCGTGCGCCGCCACGGCCATGTCGCCGAACTGGTCCTGGACCGGCCCAAGGCGATGAACGCCGTGTCGACGGAGATGGCACGGTCCATCGCGGCGGCCTGCGAGGCGCTGGCCGCGGACTCCACGGCGCGGACCGTGGTGCTGACCTCCACCCATGACCGGGCCTTCTGTGTGGGCGCCGACCTCAAGGAGCGCAACTCCCTCACGGACGCCGAGCTGGTGCGCCAGCGCCCCACGGCGCGCGCCGCGTACACCGGCGTACTGGAGCTGCCGGTGCCCACCGTGGCCGCCGTGCACGGCTTCGCGCTGGGCGGCGGGTTCGAGCTGGCGCTCGCCTGCGATCTGATCGTGGCGGACGGTACGGCAGTGGTCGGCCTGCCGGAGGTGTCGGTCGGGGTGATCCCCGGGGGCGGCGGCACCCAGCTGCTGCCGCGCCGCGTCGGCGCGGCCCGCGCGGCCGAGCTGGTCTTCAGCGCCCGGCGGGTCGAGTCGGCCGAGGCCCGCGAGCTGGGCCTGATCGACATCCTGGCCGACGACGCCCGCACCGGGGCGCTGGAGCTCGCGGACCGTATCGCGGCGAACTCGCCGGTCGGGCTGCGGGCGGCGAAGCGTGCGCTGCGGCTGGGCCACGGTCTCGATCTGCGGGCCGGCCTTGAGGTCGAGGACGCGGCCTGGCGGTCGGTGGCCTTCTCGGGGGACCGGGCGGAGGGTGTGGCGGCGTTCAACGAGAAGCGGAAGCCGCAGTGGCCGGGGGAGTGAGGCTCGCGGAGTCCTCCGGAGCGTCCGTCCGTCCGCATCCCACAGCCGCATGTCACAGCGCGTGAGCGCATAACTACTCAAAAGCCGCACATCGTCTTTAAGCTGAAGCAATGGGTGACGATGTGCGGCTGCGTGCAGTGGTGACGCTGGCACAGGCCATGGCGTCGGCGCAGACTCCGCGTGCGTCCTGGCGGGCGGCCACGCTCGGCGCGTGCGAGGCGCTGGGCGGCAGTTTCGCCGCGCTCTCGGTCTGGGAGCGGGAGCTGGGCCGGCTCAAGGTGCTCGCCAATGTGGGGGAGCGGGTCGAGGGCGAGGCCGAGTTCCCCGACGCCGAGACCTATCCGGTCAACCACTTCCCGGAGATCGCCGAATTCCTGCACGAGCGGTGGGCGAGCGGCGGCGAACCCAACGCCTGGGTCGAGACGGCCGACGGACCGGCCGAGTCCACGGCCGGCTACTGCCACCAGCGGGTGGCCGCGCTGCGCCGGCGCGGGCGCGGCAGCTGTGTGGTCGCGCCCATAGTGCTGCGCGGCCGGGCCTGGGGCGAGCTGTATGTGGCCAGGCCGGTGGGGACCCCTGTCTTTGACCGGGCCGACGCGGACTTCGCCACGGTGCTGGCCGCGGTGGTGGCGGCCGGACTGGCGCAGACCGAGCGCCTGGAGGAGGTCAGGAAGCTGGCCTTCACCGACCCGCTGACCGGGCTCGCCAACCGCCGCGCGGTCGACATCGGGCTGGACGCGGCGGTGGAACGGTTCCTGGCGGACGGAACCGTCGTCAGCCTGATGGTCTGCGACCTGAACGGTCTGAAGCGGGTCAACGACACCCATGGCCACGCGGTCGGCGACCGGCTGCTCGAACGCTTCGGGTCGGTCCTCTCGGTCTGCGGCGCGATGCTGCCGGGCGCGCTGGCCGCGCGCCTCGGCGGCGACGAGTTCTGCCTGCTCTCGGTGGGCCCGTCGGCGGACGCGGCGATCGCGGTCGCGGACGAGCTCTGCGTACGGGCGGGCGAGCTGGAGCTGGGGGACGGGGTGGCGTGCGGGGTCGCGTCCACCGGCGATCCGATCGGGCCGCTGAAGTCCGCCCCCCGGCTGTTCCGGCTGGCGGACGCCGCGCAGTACCGCGCCAAGGCCGCCCGGTCGGTGAAGCCGGTGGTGGCGGGGCGGGACGGCGCGGTGATGCGGCTGGCCGACACTCCTTCGCCGACCGGCGACCGCCGCCGGGTCCGGGGCAAGCGGACCGGTCCCGCCACCTGAGGGCCTGACCCTCCGATGGCCTGCGGGCCCGTCAGCCGGTGGGCGTACGGCGCCCCACGTAGACGACCGATGCCGCCCCGAGGCCCAGGAAGAGCGTGCCGCCGACCACGTACCCGGTGGTGTCCGCCCGGCCGGGAGCGGCCGGGAGAGCGGCAGTGTGCCGCTGGCCTGTGTGCACCCGGGCCCCGGAGCGCTGGTCGCCCGAGGTGTGTGCCGAGGGGACGAACCACAGGGCGCAGAGCAGGACCCCCGCCGATGCGGCGGTCAACAGCGGCCGGCGGGCTGACACAGGATCGATCTCCCTTGCTGCAAACCTGAATTGGCGCTGGTGTGCCGATGCTAGTGCCACGGCAGGCAAGGTTTGCCCCGTCGCGACGCCCGGCACGCACTCTCGCCGCACCGGCCGAAAGCCCAAGTACGTCCAGTACGAGGACTTCCGGCCGGCACGCCGAGAGCACGCACCGGACGCCGCTCCTTGACGGGCAAACCTTGCCTGCCGCGGCACTGGTGAAAGCAGCGGGTCGCAGGAAAGCCGCGGAGGCCGGGAGCCTTACGCTCCGTCGCATGACCACTGAAGAAACATCCCGCTATGTACGTCTCAAGGTCGAATTGGTGCTGGAGGTCCACGACGCACCCGCGCTCTGCGAGGCCGCGCTCGAACGGATCGCGGACGACGCGGAAGGGGCGCAGCCCGGCATGCTCGGTGAGGACCGTACGCATGCCGAGGCCACCGTCAGGGAAGACGCTGCAGAAGCGGTCGCCCACCTGGTGGACCCGCTCGACCTGCTCGGCGAGGTGCCGGGGGTCGAACTCGTCCAGGCCGGGTGGTCGAGCGAACAGATCGACTACGACCCCGATTCGCTGGAATGGGACCTGGACGAGGAAGATGAGCCGGACGACGATGGGGGTGTGACTCCGTAACCCCCTCTCCGTAACTCCGTTGTGTGACAAGGCAGTCACGGGGAGCGGGGGGCTTGGAGCGGCACGGGATCCCGGAGTGCGGGCACCGCACTCCGGGGCGGGGGCCTTCCGGGACCGCACGTGTTGTTTCCCACATCTTCACCGGATGGGGAACCGACACATCGCCACAGATGTTCTTAAAGGGCAGTGCGGGCACACAGTCACGGCGCTCAAGGTGACCTGCTCGGGGATTTTCGGGGTATTCGGCAACGATGGAGAAGCGTGTGATGACGGAAAGTAGGCGGCGCAAGAGCCTGATGGCTGCGTCCGCTCTGCTCGGCGGCGTACTGGTGCTGTCGGCCTGCAGTGGAGGCGACAGCAAGGCCGACGGCCCGGACGGTGCGAAGAAGTCCTCGCAGAGCGCGGTCGACGAGGCGGCGGCGAAGGACACCTCCGACGCCCGAATAGCGATCACGCCCAAGAGCGGCGCCGACAACGCGGGCATCAACAAGGACGCCAAGGTCGCCGTCACCTCGGGCAAGCTCACCCAGGTCACGATGACCAGCAGCACGGGCAAGACGGTCAAGGGCACCATCTCGGCCGACGGCGCCAGCTGGAAGCCGGACACCGCGCTCGACCGCTCGACCACGTACAAGATCGCTGTCACGGCCAAGGACGCCAAGGGCCGGCAGGCGCACGAGAACTCCTCGTTCACGACGGTCTCGCCCGCGCACAGCTTCATCGGCAACTTCACGCCCGAGGACGGTTCGACCGTCGGCGTCGGTATGCCGGTCTCGATCAACTTCGACAAGGCGATCACCAACAAGAAGGCCGTCGAGGACGCCGTCAAGGTGACGTCGAGCAGCGGCCAGCAGGTCGTCGGCCACTGGTTCAGCTCCACCCGTCTCGACCTGCGCCCCGACCAGTACTGGAAGGAAGGGTCGACCGTCACCATGAAGCTGGCCCTGGACGGGGTCGAGGGCGCCAGCGGCGTCACCGGTGTCCAGGACAAGACCGTCAGCTTCAAGGTCGGCCGCAACCAGGTCTCCGTCGTGGACGCCGCGTCGCACACGATGAAGGTCACCCAGGACGGCAAGACGATCAGGACCATCCCGATCTCGGCCGGCTCCCCCGAGCACACCACGTACAACGGCCAGATGGTGATCTCGGAGAAGTACAAGCAGACCCGGATGGACGGCTCCACGGTCGGCTTCACCAACGCCGACGGCAAGGGTGAGTACGACATCAAGGACGTCCCGCACGCCATGCGGCTGTCCAGCTCC
Source organism: Streptomyces sp. NPDC059398 (assembly GCF_042751845.1). Taxonomy (NCBI): domain Bacteria; kingdom Bacillati; phylum Actinomycetota; class Actinomycetes; order Kitasatosporales; family Streptomycetaceae; genus Streptomyces; species Streptomyces sp. NPDC059398. The sequence continues at coordinate 60,451 of NZ_JBHYWP010000019.1, forward strand.
GGCACCTTCATCCACGGCAACTACTGGGGCGCCAAGTCCGTCTTCGGTTCCGCCAACACCAGCCACGGCTGTGTCGGGCTCTCGGACACCAAGGGCGCCGGCGACCCGAACACCTCGGCCGCGTGGTTCTACAACCACTCGCTCATCGGTGACGTGGTCGTGGTGAAGAACTCCCACGACAAGACGGTCCAGCCGGACAACGGCCTCAACGGCTGGAACATGAACTGGTCGGAGTGGAAGGCCGGTTCGGCTGCCTGACGGCTGCCGACCAGCCGGGCGTGAGCCCGCCCCGCCCCGCACGAACGGCGGCCCGTCCCTGGTGGACGGGCCGCCGTTCGCGGTCTGCGGCCCGTGCGTTCCGCGGGGGACCGTACGGCGTTCGTACGGCGCTCGTATGGCGGCCAGCGACTGACCTAGATGGCCTCTAGCGTGTTCCTCGCCCAGTGCGACAGAACCGACAGAAGGCAGAGACCATGGTTGTCAACGAGCCCGCCCACCGCGACCAGGCCGGAACCACCACCGTCACCGGAGAGCGCGCCGACCTGCTGGAGGCGCTGGCCAAGCAGCGGCACTTCCTGCGCTTCACCACCCGTGAACTCACCGACGAGCAGGCCGGACTGCGGACCACGGCGGGCGAGCTGTGTCTGGGCGGCCTCATCAAGCACGTCACATCGGCCGAGCGGATGTGGGCGGGCTTCATCGTGGAGGGCCCCTCGGTGATGGGGGACTTCGCCACCATGACCGAGGCCGACTTCGCCCGGCGGGCCGACGAGTTCCGGATGCTGCCCGGCGAGACGCTCGCAGGGGTGCTGGCCGACTACGCCGACACGGCCGCCCGTACCGACGAACTGGTCGCCGCCCTGCCCGACCTGGACGCCTCCCACCCGCTGCCGAAGGCTCCCTGGTTCGAGCCCGGCGTGCGGTGGTCGGCGCGCCGGGTGCTGCTGCACATCATCGCCGAGACCGCCCAGCACGCCGGTCACGCCGACATCATCCGTGAGTCGCTCGACGGCGCCAAGAGCATGGGCTGACCGGGAGGCCCCCGCGCCGAGGCCACCGCGCCGAGGCCACCGCGGCGCCGTGAACGCGTCGTCGTGAACTCTCCGCGGCCCGGGGGCCGTTCTCATCCGGCTCTCACGCCGGCCTTATCCCGCCATCACGGGCGGGTCCTAATTTCACCGCATGTTCTTCACCTACCTCCGGCGCGAGCTGCGCCGCCGCAGAAAGGCGGCGCTCGTCGTCGCCTCGGGGCTCGCCCTCGGTATTGCGCTGGTCATCGTCGTCAGTTCGGTCTCCGCCGGGATGGGCCAGGCCCAGGACAAGGTCCTGCAGTCGCTGTACGGCCTCGGTACGGACATGACCGTCACCAAGGCGGAGGCGCCCGCCGGGACCACCGGGGGCAACGCACGGCCCAAGTTCCAGTTCGGCGCCAAGGGCAGCGACGACGACGCCAAGCAGAGCAGCGACCGGGTGATGGTGCAGGGCTTCCAGACCCTCTCGTCGGCGACCGTGAGCAAGGTCGGCGGGCAGAGCGGCGTCTCGGGCGCCGTCGGCGGACTGAGCCTGAACGTGCTCAAGGTCGACGGCCAGTTCAAGCGCGGCGAGTTCAAGCAGCGCTCCGGCGGCGGCACCGGCGGGCGCAGAGGCGGCGGCGGAGCCCCGCAGGGTGAGGTACAGGGCGGCGGCGCCGACTTCGACGTCGACTCGTACACCGTGTACGGCACGGACGTGGCCCACCTCGGCCTCGGCCCGCTGACCTCGTCGAAGATCACCTCCGGACGTACCTTCAAGAGCACGGAGACCGACGCCAAGGTTGCCGTCGTGGACGCCTCGTACGCCAAGAAGAAGAAGCTCAAGGTGGGCTCCACGGTGACCGTCAAGTCGGTCGCTTACAAGATCGTGGGCGTGGCCACCCCCGACAGCGGGGACGCCGCAGCCAACCTCTATCTGCCGCTCAAGCAGGCCCAGACGCTCGCCGGTGCCAAGGACAAGGTCACCACGGTGTACGTCGCGGCGACCGACTCCCAGCGGATCTCCGGGGTCAAGTCGGCCATCCAGAAGAACGTCCCCGGCACCACGGTCACCACATCCGCCGATCTCGCGGACACCGTGTCCGGCTCCCTGTCCACCGCGTCCAACCTCGCCACCAACGTCGGCAAGTGGCTGTCGATCGCGGTCCTGATCGCCGCCTTCCTGGTGGCCGGGCTGCTCACCTCGTCGGCCGTCAGCCGCCGGGTGCGGGAGTTCGGCACCCTCAAGGCGCTCGGCTGGAAGAGCGGCCGGGTCACCCGCCAGGTCGTCGGCGAGGCCCTGGTCAACGGGCTGCTCGGCGGAGTCATCGGGATCGCGCTGGGGCTGGCCGGCGCGTACATCGTGACCGCCATCAGCCCGACCCTCTCCGCATCGGTCGGCTCGTCGGGCGGCGGCCGGGGCGGCTTCGGGGGCGGCGGCTTCGGCGGCGGTATGGGCGGCGGCGGTATGGGAGGGGGCTTCGGCGGTGGCAGGCGGGCGGCGTCGAAGGCGCTCGACATCGCGCTCACCGCGCCCGTATCGGTCGCCACCATCGGTCTGGCGGTCGCCCTCGCCGTGGCCGGCGGGCTCATCGCGGGCGGCTTCGGCGGCTGGCGCGCCGCACGGCTGCGCCCCGCCGACGCCCTGCGCCGTGTCGAGTAACCCGACCGCCCGGCCGCCCACCCACCTTCCGCACAGCAGGAGTTGAGACCGTTCCATGTACGAACTCAGCGGAGTCACCAAGCGCTACCAGCGCGGCAAGAAGACCGTCGACGCGCTCGCCGGAGTCGACCTGACCATCGAGGACGGCGGCCGGCTGGTCATCCAGGGCCCCACCGGCGGCGGCAAGTCCACCCTGCTGCAGATGCTCGGCGGCCTAGACCGGCCGACCGAGGGCAGTGTCGTGCTCGACGGCGTGGACCTCGGGAAGCTCAGCGAGGCCAAGCTCACCAAAGTGCGCGCACAGAACATCGGCTTCGTCTTCCAGTCCTTCAACCTGATACCGACGCTCACCGCGCAGGAGAACGTCGAGACCGCACTCGTCCCGCTCGGCCTCAGGCCGTCCGAGCGGCGCAGCCGGGCCGCCGACGCCCTGGACTCGGTCGGTCTCGCCGAGCGCTTCGGACACCTTCCGTCGGAGATGTCCGGGGGCCAGCAGCAGCGGGTCGCCATCGCCCGCGCGCTGGTCAAGAACCCCAAGGTGCTGCTCGCCGACGAACCGACGGGCAACCTCGACGAGGGCATGCGCGACGAGATCATGGAGGTGCTCGAAATGCTCTGGAAGGAGCACGGGCTGACCTTCGTCATGGTCACCCACGACACGGCGCTCGCCCGCAGGGCACCCCGGCTTGCGACCATCCGCAAGGGCAGGGTCACCATCACCGAGAACGCGGCAGCGTAGGGCGCGCGGCCCCCGTTTCCGGGCCCCGGGTCCCGGCGGCGGGATCCGCGACCCGGTGAGCGGCCGTACGGGGGGTGGCCGCAAGGAGGGGGAGGGGCGGTACGGGGTGCGTCGGCCGCACGGGAGCGCGGCCGGACGCCCCGGCTCACCGGCCCGGCCCACCGCCCCGGCCCACAGGTCCCGCCCGCCCGGCCCGTCGGCCGAGGTGCGCTGTGCCTACCGGCTGAGGTGCGGTGTCTCCTCCATGCCCCAGGCGGCCAGCAGCCGCAGCGCCGCCAACGAGTCCGAGCCCGGTTCGGCGTGGTAGGCGATCAGGCTCTGGTCCTGGTCGCCGGGGAGGTTCAGCGTCTCGTACGTCAGCGTCAGCTCACCCACCAGCGGATGGTGCAGCCGCTTGACGCAGTAGCTCTTGTCCCGCACGGTGTGCGCCGCCCACAGCACCCGGAACTCGTCGCTCTTCACCGACAGCTCACCCACCAGCGCCGAGAGCTGCGGATCGTCCGGGAAGCAGCCCGCGAACAGCCGCAGCGAACTCACCAGCTCCGAGGCCACGCACTCCCAGTCGATGAACAGATCACGGGAGTTCGGGTCGAGGAACACGATCCGCGCCATATTGCGCTCCTCGGGCGGCAGCGCCGTGAAGTCGACGAACAGCGCCCGCGCCAGCCGGTTCGAACCGAGGACGTCCATCCGTCGCCCCAGGACGTACGCGGGCACCCCGTCCATCGCGTCCATCAGATGCTGGAGCTCGGGCCGCATCCGCTGCGGCCTGGCCGCCCCGGCCCGCTTCTTCCGCGGCTTCGGCCCCGCCAGATGCGCCAGGTGCGCCGACTCGGCGTCCGAGAGCCGCAGCGCCCGCGCCACCGAGTCGAGGACCTCGCTGGAGACGTTGTTGCCGTGCCCCTGTTCGAGCCGGGTGTAGTACGCCACGGAGACCCCGGCGAGCTGCGCCAGCTCCTCACGCCGCAGCCCCGGCACCCTGCGGTGCCTGCCCAGCTCGGGCAGGCCCACGTCCTGCGGCTGGAGGCGGGCCCGGCGGGAACGGAGGAATTCGCTGAGTTCGGCACGCTGGTCCATACACCCAGTATCCGCGCCCCGGGCACAGGTCGTAGGCCCAGCATCCTGACCCTGTCAGTAGTACGCACAGCAGGCGTAGGCACAGCAGGGAGACGGCCGGGCATGGGCGAAAGCCGCACCGTCCGGCAGGCTGGACGCACCCCCCCATTCCTGAGGAGAACGTTTCCGGATGACTGTCACCACCGTCGCCGCGTACGCCGCCCCCGCCCCGAAGGCCCCGCTGGAGCGCACCACCGTGCCCCGGCGGCCGGTCGGCGAGCACGACGTACTGATCGACATCAAGTACGCCGGTATCTGCCATTCCGACATCCACCAGGCCCGGAACGGCTGGGGCGAGGGCATCTTCCCGATGGTCCCCGGCCACGAGATCGCCGGAATCGTCGCGGAGGTCGGCCCCGGAGTCACCAAGTTCGCCGTCGGCGACCGGGTCGGTGTCGGCTGCATGGTCGACTCCTGCCGGGAGTGCGACAACTGCAAGGCCGGCCTTGAGCAGTACTGCGCCCGGGGCAACACCGGCACGTACAACGCCCTCGACAAGCAGGGCGAGCCCACCTACGGCGGCTACTCCACACACATAGTCGTCGACGAGAACTACACCCTGCGCATCCCCGAGGGCATCGGGCTCGACGTGGCCGCGCCGCTGCTCTGCGCCGGCATCACCACGTACTCGCCGCTCGCCCACTGGAACGCGGGCCCCGGCAAGAAGGTCGCCATCGTCGGTCTCGGCGGCCTCGGGCACATGGGTGTCAAGATCGCGCACGCGATGGGCGCCGATGTGACCGTACTGAGCCAGTCGCTGCGCAAGCAGGAGGACGGGCTGAAGCTCGGCGCCGACCACTACTACGCGACCAGCGACCCGAAGACCTTCGAGGAGCTCCGCGGCACCCTGGACCTGATCGTCTCCACGGTCTCCGCGCCGCTCCCGCTCGACTCGTATCTGAGCCTGCTCAAGACCGACGGCGCCATGGTCAACGTCGGCGCCCCCGAGGAGCCCGTCTCGCTCAACCTGTTCTCGGTCATCGGCGGCCGGAAGACCCTCGCGGGCTCCGGCATCGGCGGTATCCGCGAGACTCAGGAGATGCTCGACTTCTGCGCTGAACACGGCTTCGGCGCGGAGATCGAGGTGATCGGGGCCGACAAGATCAACGAGGCGTACGAGCGTGTGGTCAGCAGCGATGTGCGCTACCGCTTCGTGATCGACACCGCGACGATCTGAGGCGCTGCCGGACCGGTTCCGCCCGGGGCGCCGCCGGACCGGTGCGACCGGCTGCTCCGTGACCGACGTCACGGGGCGGCCGGGGGCCGCCGGCCGGGGAGAGCCGGGGGGACCCGGTGGTACGGACCGGGCCGCCGAACCGATCAGCACCCGGCATCCCGGCTTCCCGGCATCACGTCATCGCGCTCAACCGAGCAGCCCCCCGTATCCGGAGCCGAGCCGGTAGTCGCCCGCGTGCCGCACCGTCAGCGCGGTCCACTCGCCGCTCCGGTGCACAGAACCGCCGCCGCTCGCCCGCAGCCAGGGCGAGTACGCGATCCGTACCGTCACCGTCCCCGGCCGCGGCACATGCACCACCAGCCGTGCGTCCCCGCCGCTCACCACCCGCGCGGGCGGCTCCACCAGCGGGGTCGCACGGTGCACCCGGTAGATCCGCCAGTGGGCGTCGTGCCAGACCGGCCGGAGCCACGACGGCCCCGACCGTACGAGAGCCGCCTCGTCCTCCGCCGGGCCGTCCGGGCGCCCGTCGTGCAGGACGACGTACCCGACCGCGAACCGGTCCAGCCAGGCCCGGTAGGTGCCCGCGGTCAGCGACCCGTCGTAGAAGAGCCGTCCGCGCTCCACGTCGAGCTGGCGGTTCCAGCCGCGGGCCATGTTCACGTGCGGGGCGAGCACGGTGGCCTCGCGGTGGTCGCGGGCGGGCACCACCTCGACCCGGGTACGGTCGGCCCGCAGCCCGTCCAGTGCGCCGACGACCCCCTTCGTGTCGGCGGCCCAGGCGGGCACCGAGGTGGAGACCCGCAGGTCGTCGACGGTCTTGTCGGCCAGCCAGTAGCAGTTGAGGCAGAGCGCGGCGACCAGCACCACGCGCCGTACCCGGGTGTGCTCGGCGAGGACCGCGACCAGCAGCACGACCGGCCCCGCAAGACCGACGAGCCGCTCCACGTTCGTCCCGACCGGAGAGGCGATCAGATACGTCAGGACGACGCCGACCCCGTACACCAGGGCGCTGTACCGGATGAGCCGGTGCCGCGCGGCGGCCCCCAGCGCGGCGCACGCGGCCAGCGGCATCCAGAGCTTCCCCGCGGCCATCGGCATCTCGCCCTGGAACGGGAAGACCAGCGTCGTCGCACCGACCACCAGGAACGGCGGCAGCGCCAGAGCGAGCCCCGTGCGCCACCGGCGGTCGAGCAGCAGGGCGCCCGCGAGCACCACCAGGAACAGTCCGGCGACCGGGCTCGCCATGGTCGCCAGCGCCGCACAGACCGGCGCGGCCACCCGGCGCTCCAGCCACAGCACGGCGAGCAGCCCGACCGCGACCCCGACCGCGAAGGTGGTACGCCCGGAGGCGACGTTGCACCAGAGCGCGAGGGCGCCGAGCAGGGCGGGCGCGAGCGGCCACCGTACGCCGGAGCGCACGACGAGGCACGAGAGCACCCAGGTCCCGCCGACCCCGGCCAGCACCGAGACGGCTCTGGCCCCGCACCAGGCCATCAGATACGGCACCAGGAGGCTGTAGCTGGCGGTGTGGATCCCGCCGTACCAGAACAGGTTGTACGCCGACGCCGGATGCCGTGCGGCGAAACCGGCCCAGGCGAACTGGGCCGCCAGATCCCCGCCCCCGGTGGCCAGCACCGCCGCCCACACCGCGTACAGCGGAAGGACGCAGCCGGTGGCCACCAACGGCACGAACCACCACCGGCCGGATATCCGCCCGGAACCCGCGCCGGAAGTCAGGGCGGCGCGTATCTTTCCCCCGGCGCGCGGCCGGACCTTCTCTGTGATCCCCACGGGGAAACCCTAGAGGGTGCCGCGGGCGGCACCCTCCAGGGTTTCCGGCTGGGTCACTTCAGCGCGCTCCCGGCCGTCCACTTGTCCCAGGGGAGGTTCCAGCCGTTGATGCCGTTGTCCGGGGCGACCTGGCCGCCGCCCGCGGAGTTCTTCACGATCACCACGTCACCGACGAGCGAGTTGGCGTAGAACCAGCCGGCCGGGGTGGAGGTGTCCGTACCGCCCTGCGCGTCCCGCATACCGACGCAGCCGTGGCTGGTGGCCTGCGCGCCGAACGTGGCAGGTGCGGCCCAGTAGTTGCCGTGGATGAAGGTCCCGGACTGGGTCAGCCGCTGTGCGTGCGGCACGTCAGGGATGTTGTACTCGCTGCCCAGACCGACCGTCGTGCTGTCCATCTTGGTCTGCTGGTACTTCTCCGAGATCACCATCGTGCCGTTGTACGTACCGTGCGCGGGGGAGCCGCTGGAGACCGGGACGGTCTTGAGCGGGCTGCCGTCCCGCACCACGGTCATCGACTGCTTGGCCGCGTCCACGGTGGAGATCTGCGACCGCCCCACGGTGAACGAGAACGTCTTGTCCTGCACGCCGTAGACACCGGGGGAGACCTTGACCCCGGACAGCTTCAGCCGCACCTTCACGACCGACCCCGGTGTCCAGTACTCCTTCGGCCGGAAGTCCAGCCGCTGCGGATTGAACCAGTGGCCCACGGCCTGCTCGCCGCCGCTCGACGTGATGGTGACCGCGGACTCGACGGCCTTCTCGTTCTTCACCGGCTTGTCCAGGTTGAAGGAGACCTCCATGCCGACACCGACCTTGGCGGCGGGCTCGGGGGTGAAGAAGGCGATCACCGAATTGCTCTCGGAGACGGTGGTGAAATGGGAGATCTTCGCCAGCGTCTTGCCGCCCGGGTCCTTGGCCTTCGCGGTCAGCACGTACGGCGTGCCGCGCTCCAGGCCCTTCCCCGGCCGCCAGGAGACCTTGGACGCGGCCATCGCGCCGGGGACGGCCCGGCCGGTGTTCTGGTCCGTGAGGGTGACCGATGTCAGGGTGCCGTTCTGCACGGCGGCCCGGATGTCACCGGTGTTGATGCCGACGTTCTTGGCCCCGTCCCCCGGCGTGGTCGACAGCCGGGCCCGCGGCGTGCTCGTACTGGTGGGCTGCGGGGTCCTGGTACCGCCGCTGCCGCCGCCTCCGGACCCTGAGGAGCAGGCGGCGAGCGCCACCACCCCGACGGTGAACAGGGCCAGCAGGACGGCCCAACGGGTCCGAGGACGGCTGATCGGTATCACGACGCTCGCCTCCACTGCGACGAGGAAGGGCCGGAGCGATTGCCCGGCCGCGGTGAGTCCTGCCGGATTTCGGCTGGCTCTCTTGCGCTCTTCTGACTCTCTGTCGCTGACTTCTTGTCGCTGACTCTCTGTCTGCAGTCTGCGGCAGCCCGTGCGGAGTGCCACTTCTGGTTGCGCCTATCAGGGGGGAGCCGGGGCACCGGCCTGAGCCGGCCCGGGGCACCGGCCGCCTTCGTCCGGCGCGCCGTCGCCGGGGAGGCCCTCCGGTTCCGGGGTGACCGGCCCTGCGCGAGCCCGCTCCGGCCCTACGGTGCCGCCTTCGCCTCCGCCGGCTCCTCCTCACACCGCGCCGTCCCGGGCCGCAGCATGGCAGCGGCCAGCACCGCGGTGACCACGAGGACAACCGCGGCCGCCCCCGCGACCGTGGTGAAGCCGTGGTCGTAGGCGTGGCGGGCCGCTGCGGTGAGCCGGGTCGCGGTCGTCGACGGGAGTTGTTTCAGGAGTTCCTCCGCCGAGGCGAAGGACTCCTGCGCGGTGCTCTGCTGCTGTGCGCTCAGGCCGGGCACGATCGGCAGCCCGGTGCGGTAGGCCGCGGTCAGCGCGGTGCCCAGGACGGCCACACCGAGGCCGGCGCCGAGTTCGAAGGAGGTTTCCTGGATGGCGGCGGCCTCCCCCGAGCGTTCGGGCTGCGCCGCGGCCATGATGGAGTCCGCACCCAGGGTCATGACCACTCCCGCGCCGAGCCCGGCGGCGATGAGTGGCGGGACGAGCCTGCCGTAGTGTCCGGTGTCGCCGGTCAGCGCGAGGGCGGCCGCCGCGGCTGCGAAAAGGGCGAGCGAACCGGTCAGGGCCCAGCGGTTGCCCCAGCGGGCCGATGCCCAGGGCGCGGTCGTGGCGCCCACGGCATTCGCGGCGGCCATGGGCATCAGGGCGAGTCCCGCCCGGACCGGCGAGAACCCGCCGACCTGCTGGAACCATTGAGTGAGGAAGAACAGCAGGGCCACATAGCTGCCGAAGCAGCCGATCACACACACCGTCGCGGTGGAGAAGCGGCGGTTGCTGAAGAGCGAGAAGTCCAGCAGGGGTTCGGCCAGCCGGCGCTGCCGTCGTACGAACAGGAAGAGCAGCAGCCCGCCGACGAGGGCCGCGGCCAGGATGAGCGGATCGACGCCCACGTGCTCTCCCGCCTGCTTGAGGGCGTACACGACCCCCGCGAGCCCGGCGATCGACATGACGACGCTGGCCATGTCCCAGTGGCGCGGGGCGGGATTGCGGGACTCGGGCACCACTCGGGCGCCCACGGCGAGGATGACCAGCACGATGGGCACATTGATCAGGAAGACCGCACCCCAGCCCCAGCGTTCGGTGATCAGGCCGCCGAGCAGCGGGCCGAGGGTGGCGCCGACGCTGTGGGCCGAGGTCCAGATACCGATCGCGATGGCCCGTTCCCTGTCATCGGTGAACACGACGCGGATGATGGCCACGGTCGACGCCATGATCATCGCGGCGCCGATCCCCAACGCGACGCGAGTGGCGATCAGCTGGGACGTCGAGGTGGAGAACGCGGCGGCGGCCGAGGCGAGCCCGAACACGGCGAAACCGCTGAGCACCATGCGTTTGCGTCCGATCCGGTCCCCGAGGGTTCCGCAGGTGACCAGCAGCGAGGCGAGCGTCAGCGAGTAGATGTCGACGATCCAGAGGAGTTGCACCGCGCTGGGATGCAGGTCCAGTGCCATGCTCGGCACCGCCGCGTGCAGGACCGTCAGGTCGATTCCGCACAGGAGGAGGCTGGTGGAGACCACCGCGAGTACCAGCCATTTGCGCCGCTGGGAGATGACATCCGGCCCGGCCGGATTATGTGTGGGGGCATCGCCATTCGTCATGCTCGCACTATCGTGGGATACGAATGCAAGGCACAAGTACGGTCTTCGATGTGACGTAGTATCAAGATGTATACCGTGGTGGGGTGAAGTCGTGCGCGACAGCGCGGAAGAGACGCCGGAATACTGCGCGATCGAATGCGCCATGGAAATTCTCGGCGGCCGATGGAAACTGGCCATTCTGAAGGAACTCCTGGCTGGGACAAGGCGGTTCAGTGATCTGAAGCGTGCGATGCCTCGCATCACCCAGCGCATGCTGACGCGTCAGCTGCGTGAAATGGAGACCGACGGCCTGGTGACGAGGACCGTTTACCGTCAGGTGCCGCCGAAGGTCGAGTATTCACTCACCGAGATCGGACGCAGCCTTGACGGCATCGCGGAGCAGCTCGATTCCTGGGGACGCTGGTACCGGGACAGCCGGGCCGCGGCGACAGGTTCAGGCGGGGAATTCCCGGTGGCCCATTCGCGCGATGAAGACACAGACCTGACCGTCGTCAGCCCTTGAGCGCCGTCCCGTAATCCCTGGCGGGCGCACGAAGCCTGGGATTACGGGACCCGTGGCCTCGATCGCGCAGCCCGCCACCCGGTACCGGAACCTCCGTGCGGAGCGTGCTGACACGGGGCGCTCAGGACGCGGAGCCCCCGGCGGCGGCGAGGGCGCTGAGCACCTGACGCAGCTGTGCGACCGCTTCGGGGTCGTCGGCCGGGTGCGTCCCGGCGAAGCGGCTCGCCGAGCGGGGTATCGAGAGTCCGGGATCCTCCAGGACCGTGGCACCGGCGATACCGGCTGACCTGCGGGCGTCGTCATGGGCCCACGCACCGCCGTACCGGCCGAGGGCCGTGCCGACGACGGCAGTCGGCGAACCCGCCAGGGTGCTGGTTCCGTACGGGCGTGACAGCCAGTCGATGGCGTTCTTCAGCACGGCGGGCACGGTGCCGTTGTACTCGGGGGTGACGAGCAGGAGCGCGTCGGCGCGCGTGACACTCTCCCGCAGTCGGGTGGCGGCCGCGGGACGCCGCTCGTCCGTGTCGATGTCCTCGTTGTAGAAGGGCACATCGGCCAGGCCCTCGTAGACGGTGACCTCGACGCCCTCGGGGGCGTGCTTGACGGCGGCCTCGGCCAGCTGACGGTTGTACGAGCCGGAGCGCAGGCTGCCGACGAGGGCGAGGATGTGGACGGACATGGATTCTCCGTGAGTTGTCGGGTGGCCGGGAAGGGCCGGACGCGGCCCACGGTTCCTGCCGACCCGTGGCCTGCCCGGCGTGCTCGCGCAAGCCAGGGGCCGGCCCGGGGCCGGCGCGCCCGGGTCCCACGGCCGTGCCGCCGTCGTGGCCCGGGGGCCGGATCCCGACGGGCCACGACGACGGCACACGGCCGCGGAACCGGACTCAGAACTCCAGCAGGTTCTGCCGGAGGGTGTTTCCCGGTGTGTACGCGGAGCGGGTGAGCCCCCGGCGCTGGAGCGCCGGCACGAGCCCGTCGGTGACCTCCGCGATGTAGCGGCGGTTCAGCCGCAGCACCGGTGTCGTGATCATGAAGCCGTCGCCGCCGACCTCCTCCATCGCCTCGCCCATCCGCTCGGCCACCTGGTCCGGGGTTCCGATCAGCTCGATCGAGGAGACCAGACCGCCCGCGGCGTCGACGACCAGCTCGCGCAGCGTCTTGCCGCTGCCCCACTGCTGGAGCTGGTCGAGTGAGCCCTGTTCCCCATTGGTCTCCAGCCGGTACGGGAGCGGCTCGTCCAGATCGAACTGCGCGAAGTCGATCTCCGTGAGCGCGGATGTCTCGGCGAGGATGTCGTGGATGAACTGGGGCGAGTTGACCATCCGGTGGTGCTTGTCCCGCGCGTCCTGTTCGGTCTCGCCGAGCACGGGCGTGACACAGAACAGGACCTTGATGTCGTCCGGGTCGCGCCCGTGGCCCTTGGCGTGGGCCCGGACATCGTCGCGGAACTGCTTCATGCCGTCCACGCCGTTGGCGATGGCGATGATCGAGTCCGCGTTGCGGGCCGCGAACGCCCGGCCCCGCGGTGAGGCCCCTGCCTGGACGAAGGCGGGCCGGTGCTGCGGCGAGGGCACGGTGTTGAGCGGGCCGCGCACCTGGAAGTACTTGCCCTTGAAGTGGATGGGACGGACCTTGGTGTGGTCCGCGTACACGCCCTTCTCGCGGTCGAGTACGACAGCGTCGGCGTCCCATGAGGCGAAGAGCTGCCTGACGACATCGACGTACTCGTCCGCCATCTCGTAGCGGACATCGCGCGACGGCAGCTTGTCGAGGCCGAAATTCTGTGCTGCCAGGTCCTCGGCGCTGGTCACGATGTTCCAGCCGAACCGGCCGCCCAGCATGCTGTCCAGGGTCGAGGAGAGCCGCGCCGTCATGAACGGCGGATACGCCAGCGTGGACAGGGTGGACACAATGCCCAGCTGTGAGGTCGACAGCCCCATGGCCACGGCCAGCGGCACGGGGTCGTGCTTGGGCACCACCATCGCCTGTTTGAGGGCCGCCTCGGAAGATCCGCCGTAGGACTCCGGGACCATCAGCTTGTCCTCGACGATGACGTAGTCGAAGCAGGCGCGCTCCAGCGCCTGGGCCACCTCGGTGTGGAACTTGCCGTCCCACGGCGAACCGCCCGTCCCGAACGGGCCCTGCCAGTCGTCCGGGGTGAAGTTGAAGATGAAGGCGAGATGGAACTTCCCCGCCGCCCGGTCGGATTCCCGCTGTGCGTTGCCGTGGGTCATGCGCCTCGTCCCTTCGTTGCGGCTGCGGGCGGTGCGGCCCGGTCCAGGTCCTCTTCGTGGCCGTTGGGGGACGTACGGCCGCGTCGGTCCGGGCGGCTGCGTGCCAGCAGCAGTCCCTCGCCCCGCTGGATCATGGCCAGGGCCTCGTCGGTCACGTGCCGGAAGAGCTTCTCGCCGAGCTCCGCGCTGGAGCCCGAAGTGGAAGAAAGAATCCCGTTGTTGGTGGTCTGCTTCACGTCGATGGGGTGCAGATAGACCCCGCTGCGCGGCGGGCTGTCGTGGTCGGGCCGTGCCTCGGTCACCAGCTCCGGGCGCACGTGCAGCATCAGGCTGGTCTCGGTCAGGCCCGCGTGCTCCGCGTGCCATCCCGGGAATCCGGGTACCTCGGCGGCGATCCAGGATTCCCGCACCAGGCTCCACCAGCTGAACGCGTAGACCTCGGGACCGTCCAGGAGCCCCCGGCCCCGTACCTGGTCGATCGCTTCGAAGAGGAACGGCTCGTTCTCGAAGTGGCCGTTCACGATGACCAGACGTTCGAAGGGAAGCGCGACGAGCGACTCCAGCACCTCCCGTATGTAGCGGATCAGGGTGTCGCCGCCGACGTACAGCGTCCCGGGGAAGGAGAGCCCGCCGCCGCTCTGCGGGAGCGAGCGGGCGGCGATCTGATGCAGGGGCAGGGTGAATGCGTCGAGCCCGGCGGCGATCTCGGCCGCGAACGCCTCGGCGAGATCGGAGTCGACGCTGAGCGGGAGATGAGGGCCGTGCTGTTCGGTGGCGCCGATGGGCCAGACCAGGGTCCGCCCCTGGACGGACCGGTTCACTTCGGAGCTGGTCAGGGCGGAGAACGGCCGCCGGGTCACCGGACCGCCCCCGCCGGGCGTCCCAGAACGGCGTCGGTCTCGGTGACGAGCCGGTCCAGCGTCTCGTACATGTCGGTGTGCAGCGCCGTGTAGACCTGGGCCACATTCGCACCCACGCTCAGGTAGTCGGCGACGTCCCGGCCGGAACTCACACCACCGCACCCCAGCACGGGGAGTTCGAAACCATGTCGGCGAAGCCGCCAGATGGCTGCGAGTACGAGGGGTTTGATGGCGGGGCCCGAGTAGCCGAAGACACCGCCGAGTTCGAGTTCACCGCTTTCGGGCGAGACAGCGGCACCGGAGATCGTGTCGCTGACGGTGACGGCATCCGCGCCGCCCGCGATGGCGGCGCGGACCCGCTCCTCCAGGCCCTCGCCGATGGCGAGTTTGACCGAGAGAGGCAGTGCCGAGTGTGAGCGGGTGGCCGTGGTGTAGGCGTGGACGCGATCGGGGCTGTCGTCCTCGCCGCCCGGCCCCTCGTTGATGCAGGAGATGCCGAGTTCCAGCGCCCGGCAGCCGGTGGCCTCCACCCGCGCGGCCAGCTCACCGAGCTCGGACGGACTGTCGGCGTGCACCGATGCGATGACCGGTAACCGCTCCTCCGCGAAGGACGTCAGTACCGTCAGCCAGTGCTCGACGGACCTCTTGGAGTACGTGGTGCTGTTGAGCATGCCCGAAGGCAGTCGTAAGATCCGCTCGTCGAGATCCTTGGGCGGATTCGGGTGGATCGTTTTGGTGACGACGGCGCCTGCACCGGTCGCCAGCAGCTTGCGGATGTTGCGTTCCTGGTCGGTGAGCAGACCGGACCCGACAACGACGGCGTTCTTGAGGGTGAGTCCCAGAATGCGTACGTCGGACAAGTGATCCTCCGTGGTAGAGCGGCTAGGGGAAGCGCGGCCGGCAGGCCGGGAGCCGGGGTCACCGGGCGCGCAGGAGCGGCTGGCCGCGAGGGCCGTCAGACGCTGATGCCGACGGCCGGCCCGAGCACATCCCGCTGCACCTCGGTGGCGGCGACGACGGCGTCGATCAACAGGCCGGGCTTCTCGTTGAACTCGTCGAAGTCGATGACCTGAACCGAACCCACCCGGTGCAGCCCCTTCAGCAGGTGGCTGGCGGAGTCCACGAACGGCTGCTTGGTGACCAGCACGATGGGGCGGCCCAGCGCGGTGGCCCAGCCGAGTTCGACGTGGGTGCCGTCGGTGCGGCGCAGGGTGAGGTCGGGCAGCACCGGCAGCACGGGGACGAACACGTCGCACTTGCGCATCCAGCGGAAGTCACGGACCGAGACCTGCTCGGGGGTGAACTGTGCGGTGTCCTCACCGAACTTCTCCGCCACATGGGCGGAGAAGATGTTGCCGCCGTTGTCCCGGACGGTCCCGATGGCCCTGGTGATGGCGGTCTGGAGGTCACCCGCGAAGCCCTCCGGGAGGATCGCGTGCTGGATCGGGCCGCCGATGAAGACGTCGAGACCGGTGAGCAGACCGGACCGGCGGGGGGTGGTTGACATGTGAAATTCTCCTGACAGACATGGGGCGTCCATATGGCGCCCATGTGGGCGTGGGGGCGGCATCGCCTGGATTCGGCGCCGGGACTGAATTGCGCCATAATCAGGGGACGCCGGAGGGGGTGGCCAGAAAGGATCAGGCCCTTTCAAGTGGCCGACTTTCGATGATCTGGCGGGAAAGCGATAGGTGTACGTACGGGGGTTGAGCGCGCTTTTCCTGCCTCAATTTTTGCCTTTACGGTTACGTGGTACCGGCTGCATTTTCGGCCAACGATGCATATCGGCCACGGTGATAGAGCAAGGGCTTTCTTTCCTCATCCGTGTTCAGCGCGAGAACCCGGGCGGCGACGACGAAATGGTCGCCCGCGTCGAACTCTGTCTCGGTCGCGCACTCCAGCCAGGAGCACGCGCCGTCGAGTCTCGGGGACTCACCGGGCGGACAGCTCCATCTCAAGCCGGCGTACTTGTTGCCGCCAGAGCGGGCGAAACGCCTGCTCAGGTCGCTCTGATCCGCGGCCAGGACGTTCACGCAGAACCTGCCCACGCCCCTGATGACCGGCCAGGTGGTGGACGTCCGGCCGGGACAGATCAGAATCCGCGGCGGATCGAGGGACAGGGAGGAGAACGCCTGGCAGGTAAATCCGACGGGCCCGTCCGGACCCATGGCGCTGATGACGGTGAGACCTGTACAGAAGCTTCCGACGGCCAGACGGAACGAGCTGTCGGTAACACTGTCCTGAACTGTGGTGGATGCGCTTTCGCCATGCAAGAGCGTTCCTCACGGTAGAACGGTGGACCCCGAGCTGCACGTGGTTCTGTGAGCTTTCTCGGAGGTTTAAAAGTCTGCACTAAATGGCGACTTCAGGCAAGACACCTACCGATCATGAGCAAGGACTTGTAATGATCCAGTTATGGTGAATGATTTAGGAATCCTGGAATGCGCCAACTGGCGCGTAACAGCTGCTTTCCAGGTCGATCCACGAGCCGGCAGCGGTGAAATCGCGCCGATCCCCGGCGCGCACGAGCGCACGCTCGTCCGCCGGGGCCGACGGCGCACCGGCTCCCGGGCCGTCCGCCCCGAGGCGGCGCACGACGTGCGCTGAGCGGCATCCTTGTCGCCCCTCCCAACCAGCCCTGAACCGCCATCAGACGGGAGTTCACTGGTGCCCACGCATCCGTCCACACGGCCGACCAAGCACATCTTCGTCACCGGGGGTGTCGCATCCTCGCTCGGCAAGGGGCTGACCGCCTCCAGTCTCGGTGCGCTCCTCAAGGCCCGCGGCCTGCGCGTCACGATGCAGAAGCTCGACCCGTACCTGAACGTCGACCCGGGCACGATGAACCCGTTCCAGCACGGCGAGGTGTTCGTCACCAACGACGGCGCCGAGACCGACCTGGACATCGGCCACTACGAGCGTTTCCTCGACGTGGATCTCGACGGTTCCGCCAACGTCACCACCGGCCAGGTCTACTCCACGGTCATCGCCAAGGAGCGGCGCGGCGAGTACCTCGGTGACACCGTGCAGGTCATCCCGCACATCACCAACGAGATCAAGCACCGCATCCGCCGGATGGCCACGGAGGACGTCGACGTCGTCATCACCGAGGTCGGGGGCACGGTCGGCGACATCGAGTCGCTGCCGTTCCTGGAGACCGTCCGCCAGGTCCGCCACGAGGTCGGCCGGGACAACGTCTTCGTGGTGCACATCTCGCTGCTGCCCTACATCGGCCCGTCGGGCGAGCTGAAGACCAAGCCCACCCAGCACTCCGTCGCGGCCCTGCGCAACATCGGTATCCAGCCGGACGCCATCGTGCTGCGCGCCGACCGTGAGGTGCCGACCGCGATCAAGCGCAAGATCTCGTTGATGTGCGATGTCGACGAGGACGCCGTGGTCGCCTGTGTCGACGCCAAGTCGATCTACGACATCCCGAAGGTGCTGCACACCGAGGGCCTGGACGCCTATGTCGTGCGCAAGCTCGACCTGCCGTTCCGCGATGTCGACTGGACCGTCTGGGACGACCTGCTGGACCGCGTCCACAACCCCGACCACGAGGTCACCGTGGCCCTGGTCGGCAAGTACATCGACCTGCCCGACGCCTACCTCTCGGTCACCGAGGCCATCCGGGCCGGCGGCTTCGCCAACCGGGCCCGGGTCAAGGTCAAGTGGGTCACGTCCGACGACTGCCGGACCCAGGCCGCCGCGAAGAAGCAGCTCGGCGACGTCGACGCGATCTGTATCCCGGGCGGCTTCGGCGAGCGCGGTGTGGACGGAAAGGTCGGCGCGATCCAGTACGCCCGTGAGAACCGGATCCCGCTGCTCGGCCTCTGCCTGGGCCTGCAGTGCATCGTCATCGAAGCGGCGCGGAACATCGCGGACATCCCCGACGCCAACTCCACCGAGTTCGACGCGGTCACCGGCCACCCGGTGATCTCCACGATGGAGGAGCAGCTGGCCTACGTCGAGGGCGCGGGCGACCTGGGCGGCACCATGCGGCTCGGCCTCTACCCGGCGAAGCTCGCCGAGGGCTCGCTCGTCCGTGAGGCGTACGAGGACCAGCCCTACGTCGAGGAGCGCCACCGCCACCGCTACGAGGTCAACAACACCTACCGCGCCGAGCTGGAGACCAAGGCCGGCCTGGTCTTCTCGGGCACCTCCCCGGACAACAAGCTCGTCGAGTACGTCGAGTACCCGCGCGAGGTGCACCCCTACCTGGTCGCCACCCAGGCCCACCCGGAACTGCGCTCCCGCCCCACCCGGCCGCACCCGCTCTTCGCCGGCCTGGTCAAGGCCGCCGTCGAACGTCGGGGGCGACAGGAGTGAACGAAGGAGCCCCGGCGCCGGGAGCGCCCTGAAGATCTTGCCAGGGCTACCAGGAGGCCAGGGGTCCCGGCACGCGTACGGCCGTACCGGCCCTTGTCCCTATCCCTCCGAGGACGCGGCCCTGCCCACACCCACCGGGCAGGAGACGCCCGTACCGCCGATGCCGCAGTACCCCGCCGGGTTCTTGTCCAAATACTGCTGGTGGTAAGGCTCGGCCGGATAGAACTGCCGCCCGTCCGCCGGCTGGATCTCCGTGGTGATCGTGCCGTACCCGGAGCCCGTCAGGACCTGCTGGTACGCCTCGCGGGACGCGGACGCGGCGGCTGCCTGGGCCGGGGAGTGGGTGTAGATCGCCGAGCGGTACTGGGTGCCCACGTCGTTGCCCTGGCGGAAGCCCTGGGTCGGGTTGTGGGACTCCCAGAAGATCTTGAGCAGCGTCGTGTACGGGACGATCTCCGGGTCGAAGACCACCCGGACCGCCTCCGTGTGGCCGGTGAGGCCCGAGCAGACCTCCTCGTACGCCGGGTTGACCGTGGAGCCGCCCTGGTAGCCGACGAGCGTGGTCCAGACGCCCTCGGTCTGCCAGAAGATGCGTTCGGCGCCCCAGAAGCAGCCGAGGGCGAAGTCGGCGGTCTCCAGCTTGGCGGGGTACGGGCCGGACAGCGGGTTGCCCAGGACCGTGTGGAGGGCGGGCAGCTCGAATTCCGGGGTGCCGCGGCCCTTCAGGGCCTGGTCCGGGGTGGGGAGCTGGGGGGTGCGGTTCAGGAACATCGGCTGCGGCTCCTCGGGGAGTATGGGTGCACCCCGTGCAACGCATGAGCCCCGGTCAGGATTCCTGGTGGTCATCGGGGGACGTCCTGCGCTCCAGCCAGGCCGCCGTCTTCCTCCTGGACCGGAGCCAGAAATAGGCACCGAAGCCGATCAGGACCAGCGGTATGAGGCGTGTCATCGGGGTTGCTCGTTCCTCTTCGGGTTACCCCGTGCAGGATTCCGGGGTTCCCGCGTACGGGGCGTACGGGGTGCTGTCAGCCTACTCAGCGGGGCAGCGTGGCCGGGGTGCCGCCGTTCGCCTCGTAGCCCGCCACCGCCAGCGCCCGGTACACCGCGTACACCGCGGCCGGGTCCTCGTCGAGTGTCCACGGCAGCGCCCCCACATGGCCGTCGACGCGGACCAGCTGGTCCATCGCCTCCCGCCAGCGTTCCGACCTGACCAGGAAGAGCACAAGCAGATGCCGTACGTGCGCCAGCACCGGGTCGTCGGTGCGGGCCGTGTGCACCGCGTGCAGCGCTCCCTCCACCGCCCTGGTGACGACCGCGCTCCGGTAGAAGCCGCGCACCAGCATCACCTCGGGCAGATGCTCGTAGACCGCGAAGAGCGGGAGCGCGGCCAGCAGCGAGCCCCGGGGTGCGCGGGCCGCCGCCGCGTGGGCGAACTCGTCGGCCCGGTCGCGGGAACCGTGCCACTTCTCGCACCAGTAGTGCAGCGCCTCCAGATGCGCCCCCATGTGCTCCGGTGCGCGGTCGATGACCTTGGCCCACACCTCTTCGAACTGCGGCTCCGGGTAGGCGAGTCCACGGCCGACGGCCAGCTCCACGAGGTACGGGACGGGGTCGCCGGGGGCGAGCAGCGCCGCCTCCGCGCAGACCGTGCGCGCCTCCTCCAGGAGGATCCGGAAGTCGTCGGCGGCGGCGCCCCCGGGCGCCGGACCGGAGCGCCACGCCTGCTGTACGAGGAACGCGGCGTGCACCTGGGCCGCGCCCGCGTCCTTCGGTGACTCGGAGCGCCAGTTGCGCAGCCAGGCCCCGCCGGTGCCCGGCCGCTGCGCCAGCTCCAGCGAGGCTGCCCCGGCGAACGCCTGTACCCGCTGCCAGCGCAGCTCGCCGGATCGGGGGGTACCGGCGAGCAACTGGGCGGCCGGGCGCCAGTTCTGGGTGTGCTGCACCACGTCCAGTACGTCGAGCAGATCCTGGTCCGGGCCGGGCAGCCGTACGTCCAGCTCCTCCTGGCGCAGGAACCCGTACGCGTCGGGGTCCGCGGCGTCCGGGGAGCCGGGCAGCACCTGGTGGATACCGCCGCGCCGGCGCAGCAGGTACGGGCCGAGCACTGCCGCGAGCATGCACACCGCGAGCAGGAACCAGAGAATCTCCATGTCCCCAGCGAACCAGACACGGCCGACATCTGACCACTGTGCTCGGTACGCTCGGTGCCCATGAGCGACGATCACAACGTGCATCAGGGTTTCGAGACCCTCGCCATCCACGCAGGCAACACCGCGGACCCCCTGACGGGCGCGGTCGTTCCCCCGATCTACCAGGTCTCCACGTTCAAGCAGGACGGCGTGGGCGGGCTGCGCGGCGGCTACGAGTACAGCCGCAGCGGCAACCCGACGCGTACCGCCCTGGAAGAGAATCTGGCGGCTCTGGAGGGCGGGCGGCGCGGGCTCGCCTTCGCCTCCGGCCTCGCCGCCGAGGACTGCCTGCTCCGTACGCTGCTGACGCCCGGGGACCACGTGGTCATCCCGGACGACGCGTACGGCGGGACCTTCCGGCTCTTCGCGAAGGTCGTGTCCCGGTGGGGCGTCGAGTGGTCGGTCGCCGACACCACGGACCCCGCTTCGGTGCGGGCCGCCATGCGGCCCCGTACCAAGGCGGTCTGGGTGGAGACGCCTTCCAACCCGCTGCTGGGGATCACGGACATCGCGGCGGTCGCCGATGTGGCGCGCACGGCGGGCGCGAAGCTCGTCGTCGACAACACCTTCGCCAGTCCCTACCTCCAGCAGCCGCTGGCGCTCGGCGCGGATGTCGTCGTGCACTCGATGACCAAGTACATGGGCGGCCACTCGGACGTGGTCGGCGGCGCGCTGGTCGTCAACTCCGACGATCTGGCTGAGGAGTTGGCATACCACCAGAACGCGATGGGCGCGGTCTGCGGGCCGTTCGACGCCTGGCTGGTGCTGCGTGGGATCAAGACGCTGGCCGTACGGATGGACCGGCACAGCGAGAACGCCACCCGGATCGCGGAGATGCTGACCCGGCACCCGAAGGTCGAAGGCGTCCTCTACCCGGGGCTGCCCGACCACCCGGGCCATGAGATCGCGGCGAAGCAGATGCGGTCGTTCGGCGGGATGGTGTCCTTCCGGGTGCGGGGCGGCGAGGCGGCGGCGGTCGCGGTCTGCGACCGGGCGAAGCTGTTCACGCTGGGCGAGTCGCTCGGCGGGGTGGAGTCGCTGATCGAGCACCCGGGGCGGATGACGCACGCGTCGGTGGCCGGTTCGGCCCTTGAGGTCCCGGGGGACCTGGTGCGGCTCTCGGTGGGCATCGAGTCGGCGGACGACCTGCTCGCGGATGTGCAGCAGGCGCTGGGCTGACGCCTGCGGGCCGCCCTGCGACGCCCTGCGGGCCGGCCCCGCCCGTCGACGCCGCTGCTCCGGATCCGGAAGGGTCCGGAGCGGCCGCCGTCGCGGGATGCTGCTGTTGGGGGCCGTTGGGGGCCGTTGGGGGCCGTCGCGGGACGGTGCTGTGGAGCGGCCCGCTCAGTACCCCTCCACCGGCGGGGTCGTCCGGGCCGGGGGCGGGGTCCAGGGGTGGGTCAGCGTCGCCCACACCACGAAGGCGGCGAGCGCCGCCGCCAGCAGCAGCCACACCGCTCTGCGGCCCGCTGTGCGGCGGCGCCGGATCCGGGCGCCGCGTTCCGCCGCGCGGAGCGCCAGGTCGGCCGGGACCGGCGGATGCGGCCCGGCCAGCATCCGCCGGGCCATCTCCTCCTTGCGGTCCGGCAGGCTCATGGCGTCGCCACTTCGGGCAGCGGGGGCGCGGGCACCGGCGGGGTGCTGCGCAGGGTCGCCGTCGCGTGGGCGCAGAGCGCGCGGACCCGTTCCGCCGGGAGACCGACCGCCGCAGCGACCTGTTCCTCCGCGATCCCCTCGTACAGCCGCAGCACCAGGACGAGGCGCTCCTGCGGGGTCAGCCGCTCCAGCAAGCCGCCGCCCGCCGGGGCCCGCGCCCCGGCCCCCGAGCCCGGCCGCAGCCGGTCCGGCAGCCGCAGCCGGTCCGGCAGCCGGAGCCGGTCCGCCGGCCGGAGGCGGGGCCAGGGGATGTGCGTGGGAGGGGTCACGCGCGGGGCGCTGTGGGTGAACCGGGGGCGCCGCCAGGCACTGTGTGCGAAGTGGCCCACCAGCTCCTGGCGGGTGTGCTCGTACGGGTCGTCGCCGCGCAGCCGGTCCCACTGCGCGTAGGTACGGGAGAGCGCGCCGATGAGCAGCCGCCGTGCCCGTGGGGTGTCACCGGGGGGCTCGGCGGTGAGCAGTACGGCCACATGGAGAAGCCGTCCGGCCGCGCCCGCGACGAAGGACTCGAACTCCTCGTCGCGGCGGCGTTCCCGTGCTGCTGTCCGCTCCCGCACAGTGCCTCCCTGCTCTCATCTGAGAGCAGGGCGCGGCACCCGGTCAAGAGGTCGGCGCGGCCGGCTCCTGGGGTCCTGTCGTACGGCCGGAGAGCGAGGAGTTGAACCGGGTCAGCAGGGTGCAGAAGGCTTCGCGGTCCTCCTGGGTCCACCCTTCGGTGACCTGGGCCATCAGCTCGCGCCGTGAGGAGCGGACCTCCTCCAGGCGGGCCTGGCCGCGCGGGGAGAGTTCGAGGACGACCGCCCGGCCGTCCTCGGGGTGCGAGGTGCGCTTGACCAGGCCGGTGTCGACGAGCGGGGCGACCTGCCGGGTCACGGTCGAGGAATCGATGCCCATGCCCGCGGCCAGCGCCTTCACCCCCATGGGGCCTTCCCTGTCCAGCCGGTTGAGCAGCAGATAGGCGGCGCGGTCCATCGAGTTGCGCGCCTGGCCGACGCCCCCCATCCGGGTCTGCTCGGCGCGGCGGGCGAAGAGGGCCACCTGGTGCTGGAGGGCATCGAGGAAGCCGGGGTCGATATCAGAAGTCATGTCCTGAGAAAGGGGCATGGCCGGGGGGCTCTCTTCGTACGGAGGGCGGACAGTGGGGGACAGAGTACGCGGACCGGGGCCGCACCGTACCTGCCCTGTTCCAACCGTTGTGAACATGAGGGTCCAGCCGTTGCCGGGCCCCGGACTCGGGCGGCCCGTCCGGTGCCGAGCTGCGAGACTTGACGCCATGAGCTTCGGTACGTCACACCCCCTGCCGCCGCTGATCCTTGATGACGTCCTCGGAGCGCAGAAGATGCTCTCCGGAGTGTCCAGGACGACGCCGATCGAGGGCAGCAGACATCTCTCGCGTCTGGTCGGGGCCCCGGTCCGCTTCAAGTGCGAGAACCTCCAGCGGACCGGTTCGTTCAAGCTGCGCGGCGCCTATGTCCGGATCGCCGGGCTGCGCCCCGAGGAGCGGGCGGCCGGGGTGGTCGCCGCCAGTGCGGGCAACCACGCGCAGGGCGTCGCGCTCGCCTCGTCGCTCCTCGGGGTGCGGTCCACGGTCTTCATGCCGCTGGGTGCGCCGCTGCCGAAGGTCGCGGCGACCCGTGAGTACGGCGCGGAGGTACGGCTGCACGGCCAGGTCGTCGACGAGACGCTCGCCGCCGCGCAGGAGTACGCGCGGGAGACCGGCGCCGTCTTCATCCACCCGTTCGACCACGCCGACATCATCGCGGGGCAGGGCACGGTGGGTCTGGAGATCCTGGAGCAGTGCCCGGAGGTGCGGACGATCGTCGTCGGGATCGGCGGCGGGGGGCTGGCCGCCGGGATCGCGGTCGCGGTGAAGGCGCTGCGGCCGGATGTGAAGGTGGTCGGTGTGCAGGCGGCGAACGCCGCCGCGTACCCGCCCTCGCTGGCGGCGGGGCGGCCGGTGGCGGTCGAGACGCGTCCGACGATGGCCGACGGCATCAAGGTGGGGCGCCCCGGGGATGTGCCGTTCGGGATCGTCCGGGAGCTGGTGGACGAGGTGCGCACGGTCTCCGAGGACGAGCTGTCCAGCGCGCTGCTGCTCTGTCTGGAGCGGGCCAAGATGGTCGTCGAGCCCGCGGGTGCCAGCCCGGTCGCCGCGCTGCTGAGCGACCCCGGGGCGTTCGAGGGCCCGGTGGTCGCGGTGCTGTCGGGCGGCAATGTGGATCCGCTCCTGATGCAGCGCATCCTCACCCACGGGATGGCGGCGGCGGGCCGCTTCCTGTCGCTGCGGCTCCGGCTGACCGACCGTCCGGGGGCGCTGGCGACGCTGCTGGGTGTGCTCTCGGTCGCCGACGCCAATGTGCTCGATGTGAGCCATGTACGGACCGATCCGCGGCTGGGTCTGACCGAGGCGGAGGTGGAGCTGCATCTGGAGACGAAGGGGCCCGAGCACTGCGCCGAGGTCGGTGCGGCGCTGCGGGACGCGGGGTACGCCGTCATCGGATGAGGAGCGGGGCGGAAAACGGGGAACCCCTGCGGATACGCGATACATCGCGTTAGCGTGTGCGGTACGCGCCCCGTGTCGCCGACGCGTCGCGCACCACGCGCCACTCGCCGGAGAGCGGTATGGCCGTGCCAAAATCGCGGGCCAAATTTACGATGCGTCCGTAAAACCGCCCACAAGCGATATAGCGCCCAAAAACGAAATAAGGGGGACCCGTATGCCCGGCGCCATCTACGCCGAAGGTCTGGTGAAGACCTTCGGTGACGTAAGAGCACTGGACGGTGTGGATCTCGAAGTGCCGGAAGGCACCGTCCTCGGCCTGCTCGGGCCCAACGGCGCCGGCAAGACGACGGCCGTCCGGGTCCTGACGACCCTGCTGCAGCCCGACAGCGGACGGGCGGTGGTCGCCGGGCTCGACGTGCTCAGGCAGCCCACCGAGGTACGCAGATCGATCGGGCTCTCCGGCCAGTTCGCCGCGGTCGACGAGTACCTGACCGGCCGGGAGAACCTCCAGATGGTCGGGCAGCTCTACCAGATGTCCGCACGCGACGCGAAGCGCCGGGCGGGCGAACTGCTCGACCGCTTCCACCTCGCCGACGCCGCCGACCGCCCCGCCAAGACGTACTCCGGCGGGATGCGCAGGCGGCTCGACCTCGCCGCGGCCCTCGTCGTGTCGCCCCCCGTGATGTTCATGGACGAGCCGACCACCGGGCTCGACCCGCGCAACAGGCAGCAGCTCTGGGGAGTCATCCAGGAGCTGGTGGCCGGCGGTACGACGCTGCTGCTCACCACCCAGTACCTGGAGGAGGCCGACCACCTGGCCCACGACATCTGCGTCATCGACCACGGCAAGGTCATCGAGCGCGGTACGTCGGACCAGCTCAAGGCCCGTATCGGCGGCGAACGCGTCGAGGTCGTCGTCCACCGGCCCGCCGAGATCGGGCCCGCCCGCGAGGTGCTGACGGCCCTGGGCAAGGGGGAGGTCGCCGTCGTGGAACACACCCGCAAACTGACCGTCCCGGTCGCGGGCGGCGCCAGACTGCTCGCCGAGGTCATCAGGGAGCTGGACGGGCGGGGCGTGGAGATCGACGACATCGGGCTGCGCCGCCCCACGCTCGACGATGTGTTCCTCTCGCTCACCGGCCATGTGGCCGAGGAGGAGGAAGGGGAAGGACCGGGCCCCGGGGACGCCGGTCCGGCGGCCAACGCCACCACGAGTGCCCAGGAGGCAGGCGAATGAGCGCCGTCACGGATTCCGCAGCCACCCCACTCGCCCCGCGCCCGCGCGGCGGCATCATCCAGTCGGCCGGCGACTCGCTGGTCATCGCCAAGCGCAATCTGATCCGGATGACCCGGATCCCGGAGATCGTGGTCTTCGGCCTGGTCCAGCCGATCATGTTCGTGGTGCTCTTCAGCTACGTCTTCGGCGGGTCCCTGGTCGTCAACGGCTCCACCAGCGCCGTGGGTTACCGCAACTTCCTGATGGCGGGGATCTTCGCCCAGACCGTGACGTTCGCCACGGCCGGCGCCGGGGCCGGTATCGCCGACGACATGCACAAGGGCCTGATCGACCGGTTCCGCTCGCTCCCGATGGCCCGGGGCGCGGTGCTCACCGGACGTACGCTCGCCGACCTGGTCCAGACGGCGCTCATCCTGGTCGTGCTGGCGATCGTGGCCCTGCTGGTCGGCTGGCGCACCCACGAGAACATCGGCAAGGTGCTCGGCGGCTTCGGGCTGCTGCTCCTGCTGGGGTACGCCTTCTCCTGGATCGGCGCACTGATCGGCCTCTCGGTCCGCACACCGGAGGCGGCCACGTCCGGCGGGCTGGTCTGGCTCTTCCCGGTGACCTTCGTCTCGAACGCGTTCGTGTCGACGGCGATGATGCCCGGCTGGCTGCAGCCGATCGCCGAGTGGAACCCCTTCAGCGCGACCGTGCAGGCCTGCCGGGTCCTCTTCGGCAACCCGGGCGTGTCCACATCGGACGCCTGGCCCATGCAGCACCCGGTCTGGGCCTCGCTGATCTGGTCACTGCTCATCTTCGCGGTCTTCCGCACCCTGGCGGTCCGCAAGTACCGGTCGGCCGCGGCCTGACCCCGGCGGCCGGCGAGCCGCCGCAGGACAGAGCCCCCGCACGACAGAGCCCCGCACGACAGAGCCCCCGGCCGCGGGGGGGGGGCGGGGGGTCGTGCCGTGCCCTGTATCCGGGTCAGCCCTGGAACGGCTCGGCCTTGAGGATCTTCACCGTCGCCGTCTTGCCGTTCGGCAGTTCGTAGTCGGCGTTCTCGCCGACCTTCTTGCCGATCACACCTGCGCCCAGCGGGGACTGGGGGGAGTACGTCTCGAAGTCCGAGCTCGCGTACTCGCGGGAGGCGAGCAGGAAGGTCATCGTGTCGTCCTCGTCACCGTCGAAGGCGATGGTGACGACCATGCCGGGAGCCGCTTCGCCGGAGGCCGCCGGGGCCTCGCCGACCTTCGCGGTTTCGAGCAGCTGGGTCAGCTGGCGTACGCGCAGCTCCTGCTTGCCCTGCTCCTCCTTGGCCGCGTGGTACCCGCCGTTCTCCCGCAGGTCACCCTCCTCGCGGGCGGCCGCGATCTTGGTGACGATCTCCGAGCGTGCGGGACCCGACAGATACTCCAGCTCAGCCTTCAGCTGGTTGTACGCCTCCTGGGTCAGCCAGGTGACGTTTTCGCTGGTCTGGGTCACTGGTGCTCCTCGTAGGTACCGGAAATACAAAGCATCGCCCTACCCAGAAGGATGTGCCTCCAGGGGCGGGCGAAACCACGAGCCTAACAATTCGAGAGCGGAAGGGGGAGGACCGAAGCGTCACGAGGTGCACCGGCGG
Organism: Streptomyces sp. NPDC059398; assembly: GCF_042751845.1. Lineage (NCBI taxonomy): Bacteria > Bacillati > Actinomycetota > Actinomycetes > Kitasatosporales > Streptomycetaceae > Streptomyces > Streptomyces sp. NPDC059398. Next base: position 88,229 of record NZ_JBHYWP010000019.1, read on the forward strand.
CGTCACAGCGGGGCGGCGCGCGGCCCCCGGGCGGCCGGGAAGCCGCCCGCCCGCGGGTCAGGACGCGGTCTGGCAGCCGACGAGCTCGACGCTGGTGGCCCTCGACGTGGTCCGTACGGTCACGACCTGGTCGATCCGCTTCTCGTCCTGGTCGAACCTGGCGTCCTTGCGGCCGACCTCGTCGCCGTCGGTGGCCCGCAGCCGCAGGGTGCAGGTGCCGTGGAGCCCGGCGTCCTTGCGTACCTCCAGATGGACATCGACCGCGTGGTCCGACGCGATGTCCCAGGTGATGACCTCACCGCTGATGGACTTGCCGCCGACGGACTGGTAACCGAACCAGCCGATGACCCCGACCGCCACGGTGCCGAGCACCGCTCCGACGATCTTCAGCTTGCGGTCAGCGCGCTGATCCGCGGAGCGGCCGTACCGGCCCTCGGGGAGCTGTTCGCCAACCGCCGTCATGATCGTTCCTCCTGTGCAAGGGGATCCCGGAATTTTCCGTCCCCTCAGTCGGTCACTATAGAAGCCGCCGATTGCGACGAATCACTGAGGATCCTGTCTTGTCTGAGCAGCTTCGCCTGATGGCCGTCCACGCCCACCCCGACGACGAGTCGAGCAAGGGTGCGGCGACCATGGCCAAGTACGTGTCCGAGGGGGTGGACGTGCTGGTCGTGACCTGCACCGGAGGCGAGCGCGGCTCCATCCTCAACCCCAAGCTCCAGGGTGACGCCTTCATCGAGGAGAACATCCACGAGGTCCGCAAACGCGAGATGGACGAGGCCCGCGAGATCCTCGGCGTCAAGCAGGCGTGGCTGGGCTTTGTCGACTCGGGCCTGCCCGAGGGTGACCCGCTGCCGCCGCTGCCCGAGGGCTGCTTCGCGCTGGAGGACGTCGATGCGGCCGCCGGCCGGCTGGTGCGGCTCATCCGGGAGTTCCGGCCGCAGGTCATCACCACGTACGACGAGAACGGCGGATACCCGCACCCCGACCACATCATGACCCACCAGATCTCGATGGTGGCCTTCGATGCGGCGGCGGACACCGAGAAGTACCCCGAGGCCGACTTCGGCCCGGCCTTCCAGCCGCAGAAGCTTTACTACAACCAGGGCTTCAACAAGCCGCGCACCGTGGCCCTGCACGAGGGGCTGCTGGCGCGCGGCCTGGAGTCGCCGTACGCGGAGTGGCTGGAGCGCTGGAAGCAGTTCGAGCGCGCCGAACGCACTCTGACCACGCACATCCCGTGCGCGGACTTCTTCGAGATCCGCGACAGGGCGCTCATCGCGCACGCCACGCAGATCGACCCGGAGGGCGGCTGGTTCCGCGTCCCGATGGAGATCCAGAAGGAGATCTGGCCGACCGAGGAGTACGAGCTCTCGAAGTCCCTCGTGCCGACATCCCTCCCCGAGGACGACCTCTTTGCGGGCATCCGGGACAATGCCTAGTTATGAGCGCTAGCCAGGCATTGACGCACCTCGTCCCTCTGGCCGAGGTCGACGACAACAAGGTGACTCCCGGGCTTCTCGGCTTCCTCGTCTTCGCGGCCCTGGCCGTGGGGGTGTGGCTGCTGATGAAGTCCATGAGCCGGCACATGGGCCGGGTGTCCTTCAAGGAGGCCCCGGAGCAGCAGACCGACCCGGCCCGGCCGGCCGGGACCGGGGGCAAGCAGGGCTGAGGCCCGCCGGGCCCCGCCCCGCCGCCGGACACGCGCCCGCCCAGGGCGCGCC
>NZ_JBHYWP010000020.1:0-65331 GCF_042751845.1 Streptomyces sp. NPDC059398
GGGTATGTGGTTTATATCTGCCTGGTGGGGGGCGGCCGCACAGTGGGGGGCGCGGGCACGGTTACGTTTTGGGGCGCGGGGCGGGGGCGCGGCCCCGCGCGGGGGGCGCCCGCCCCGGGCGATCGCCCCTCCACTCTGCCGCGCCCGATCCCGGCGCCCAGCGCCTCCGTCAGCCGAGAAGCCCCCCGATGGGGTTCTTGTTGCTGCCTCCGCCGGACGAGCCGCCCTCGCCGCCGCCCGACGTACCGGAGCCGCCGCCGGTGCTCCCGCCGCCCGTGCTCGTACCGCCCGATGCCGTGGGGCCCGCGCTGGTCGCCGCGGGGGGCGGCGGGGCCTGCTGCTGCTGTCGCTGCGACGGCTGCTGCTGACCGGTGCCCTGGGTCTCGCTGGGCTGCTGCCGGCCCGTGGAGCCGGCCGTCGCGCTCTGCCGGACCGCGCCGGGCGTCGACTGATGCGCCGACGGGCGGGCCGCGCCGCTCGCGGACGGGGCGGGCGCGTGCGAGGTGCGCTGCTGCGACGGGCTGCCCGACGCGCCGGGCTCCTGCGGCAGCGGCTGTCCCGGGAGCCGGTTGGTGGGATCGGTGTTCGGACCCGGTACGGTCACGACCTGGGCGGACCGCACCGCACCGCCGAGCACCGCACCGATGACGAGGGTCAGCCCCACGACCAGCGAGGCGACGACCGCGCCGCGCCGCAGCACCCGCCGCCGCAGCTCGGCCAGTTCGGAGCGCGGGCCGAGCGTGCGCCAGGCCTCGCCCGCGAGGCGGCTGTCGACCGAGTAGACCGGGGCGCCCGCGATGATCAGCGGCGACCAGGCGGCGAGATAGATGATGTCCGGTGCGTCGTACACCGGGACGGTCCGCCAGCTGACCGTGACGACGAGCGCCGCGGAGAGCAGTGCGCCGACGACGGCCGCGACCCGCTGCCAGAGCCCGAGCACGGTCAGCACACCGACGACCACCTGAAGGAACGCGATGGTCAGCCCGGCGCCCACCGGATGCGACAGCGCGAAGTCCCGGAGCGGGCCCGCCAGGGCCCAAGGGTGGAGCGAGTGCAGCCACTTGACCATGGAGCCGCGCTCGCCGCCGTCGAAGTAGACGGGGTCGCAGAGCTTGCCCATGCCGGCGTACATCGAGATGAACCCGAGGAAGACCCGGAGCGGGAGCAGCACCACGCCGAGGTTCATCCGGCGGTCGGGGTAGTAGGCGTGCCGGATGCCGTCCGCGCCGGACCGCTTGGTCTCCGTACGGGACCCCTCGCCGTCCGGGCCGTACCCCAGGCCGTCGTCGAACGCGTCGTCCTCGGTTGCGGTGCCGTCGTACGGGGTACCGGAGAACCGCTCCTGGTCGTCGTACGCGCCGACGGCCTCGCGCATCCTGGGCAGGAGTTGTGTGCCGGGGCCCTCCCCCCCGGGGCCGCCGCGCGGGGGGCCGTCCGCTCCGTCGACTCCGACGCGCGGGATGACCTGGGTCGCTCCGGCGTCATGGCCGGACGCGTAACCGACCTCCTGTACGCCGGAGTTCCGCACGGCCTGGAGGAGTCTGATGGCCCCGGTGTCGTCGGGGGCGGACTTCCCGCTCCACACGACGGGGGCCCGGCGCCGCCCGCGCGCGCCGGCGACCGCGGGGATACGTGCCGTGTCTCTCAGGCCCGAACCGGCGGGCCGCACAATCGAGTTCGGTGCGAGCTGCACCCGGAAGCTGGCGTGGTTGACGACGACCTGTGCGGGATCGCACGGCACCTTGACCATGCTCAGCGCGGGCAGGTCGTCGAACCCGGGTGTTCTGGTGTCCACGCTCATCTAACCGAGTGACACAGGTTTAGGACACTGCCTTGACACCCCGGATCTGTCCGCGACCCGTCAACAGGCCCTGCCCGTAAGGCGAACCGCCACCCGGCACGCCGCCCACGGGTTCCGGCACCCGCCCCTCACCAGCGGCAACCGCGCCGACCGGGTGGATCACACCCACGGAAACGGACCGGTTCACCCACGGAAACGGCCCGGTGCGCCCCGCCCGCCGGACGGGCCGTGCGCCACCGGGCCGCGTACTTCCCGCTCCGGGTCAGCCCCGCAGGACCCGCTCCCGGTCAGGCGCGGCGGACCCACACCCGGACAGGACCACCGGCGCGCCCCGGTCAGGCGCCCCCGTCAGGCGCGCCGGCGCGCCGCCTCGTACAGGACGATGCCCGCCGCCACCCCCGCGTTCAGCGACTCGGCGCCGCCCGGCATCGGGATCCGTACCCGGTAGTCACAGGTCTCGCCGACGAGCCGGCCGAGGCCCTTGCCCTCGCTGCCGATGACCACGACGACCGGGCCGCCCAGCGCCTCCAGGTCCTGCACCTCGTGCTCGCCGTCCGCCGCGAGGCCGACGACCGTGATGCCGGCCTTCTGGTAGCCCTCAAGCGCCCGCGTCAGGTTGGTGACCCGGGAGACCGGCGTACGCGCGGCCGTGCCCGCCGAGGACTTCCAGGCGCCCGCCGTCATCCCGGCCGCACGGCGCTCGGGGACGACCACGCCGTGGCCGCCGAACGCTGAGACCGACCGGACGATCGCACCCAGGTTCCGCGGGTCCGTCACGCCGTCGAGCGCGACGATCAGCGGGTCCTCGTGCGCGTCGTACGCGGCGGCGGTGAGGTCCTCGGGGTGCGCGTACTCGTACGGCGGGACCTGGAGGACGAGGCCCTGGTGGTTCAGGCCGTTCGTCATCCGGTCCAGCTCCGGGCGCGGGGCCTCCATCAGGTTGATGTTGCCGCGCTGCCCGGCGAGCTGGAGCGCCTCGCGGACCCGCTCGTCGTTGTCGATGTACTGCTGGACGTACAGGGTCACCGCCGGGACGCCGTCGCGCAGCGCCTCGTAGACCGGGTTCCGCCCGACGACCATCTCGGACGTGCCCTTGACGCCGCCCCGGCGGGGCGCGGGGCGGCGGGCCGCGGCCTGCCGCGCCTGGGCGCCCGCGATGCGGTTCTTCTTGTGCCCCTTGCGGGCGGACGCGGGCGGCGTCGGGCCCTTCCCCTCCAGGCCGCGGCGTCGCTGGCCCCCGCTGCCGACCTGCGCGCCCTTCTTGTTGGACGTGCGGCGGTTCCTGCGCTGGCTGTTCCCGGCCATGACGTACCTGTTTCTCTGCTGCTCAGTACGGACTACGCGTACGTACTACGTATAGGAAAGTGTGCCGCGAACGGCTGCGGGGCGCTCACCGCGGGCCGAGGGTCCACCGGGGACCGTTCGGCCCGTCCTCGATGACCAGGCCGGACTGCTGGAGCTGGTCACGGATCGAGTCCGCGGTGGCCCAGTCCTTGCGGGACCTGGCGGCCTCCCGCTGTTCGAGTACGAGCCGGACGAGCGTGTCGACCGCCCCGTGCAGGTCCTCGCCGCGGTCCCCCTCGCCCGCCCACTGCTCGTCGAGCGGGTCGAGGCCGAGGACGCCGAGCATCGCCCGCACCTCGGCCAGTCTGGCGACGGCGGCTTCCTTGTCGTCGGCGGCCAGTGCCGAGTTCCCCTGGCGGACCGTGGTGTGCACGATCGCGAGCGCCTGCGGCACACCCATGTCGTCGTCCATCGCCTCGGCGAAGGCGGGCGGCACCTCGGCGGCCGGGGCCACCGGCCCGCCGGCCTTCTCGATCACCCGCTGGACGAATCCCTCGATACGGGCGAAAGCGGACTCGGCCTCCCGCAGGGCCTCCTCGCTGTACTCGATCATCGACCGGTAGTGCGGGGTGCCCAGGTAGTAGCGCAGGACGATGGGGCGCCACTGCTTGACCATCTCGCTGACCAGCACGGAGTTCCCCAGCGACTTGGACATCTTCTCGCCGCTCATGGTGACCCAGGCGTTGTGCAGCCAGTAGGCCGCGAAGTCGTCGCCGTACGCCTTGGACTGCGCGATCTCGTTCTCGTGGTGCGGGAAGATCAGGTCGATCCCGCCGCCGTGGATGTCGAAGGCGCGGCCCAGGTACTTGTGGGCCATCGCCGAGCACTCCAGGTGCCAGCCGGGCCTGCCGGGGCCCCACGGGGTCTCCCAGGAGGGCTCACCGGGCTTGACCGACTTCCACATCGCGAAGTCACGCGGATCGCGCTTGCCGGTCACACCGTCCTCGGCGGGCTGGCGCAGGCCGTCCAGGTCCTGGTTGGAGAGCTGGAGGTAGTCGCCGTACGAACGCACGTCGAAGTAGACGTTGCCATCGGCCTCGTAGGCGTGGCCGCGCTCGATGAGGACGCGCATCATCTCGATCATCTCGGTCATATGACCGGTGGCACGCGGCTCGTAGGTGACCGGCAGGCAGCCGAGCACGTCGTATCCGGTGTTGAACGCGCGTTCGTTCTCGTAGCCGATCGCCCACCAGGGGCGGTTCTGCTCCGCCGCCTTCTTGATGATCTTGTCGTCGATGTCCGTGACGTTCCGGATGAAGGTGACCTCGTAGCCGCGGTACGCGAACCAGCGGCGCATGATGTCGAAGTTCAGCCCGGACCTGATGTGCCCGATGTGCGGGGCCGCCTGCACCGTGGCGCCGCAGAGGTAGATCGAGACACAGCCCGCGGTGAGCGGGACGAAGTCGCGGATCTGCCGGGCGCTGGTGTCGTACAGGCGAATAGTCACTGCACCAGGGTAGTGGCCCCATACCAGTGCCCCGCGACCCTTTGGGCAACGGGGCAGGGAAGTGTGACGCAACAGTGCCCCGGGGCCGCCGTCACAACGCCCCGGAGCCGCCGTCACAGCACCCCGGGGCCCCGCCCGGCGGCCGGTGGACGACCGCCTGGGCGGGGGCCGGGCCGGGGCCGGGCGGGCGGGGCGCTGTCGGTGGAATCGGCGGCCTCAGATGCTGCCGACGACCTTGCGCGGGGTGATCCTCACGACGACCCGGGTGGCGTCGTTGACGGAGTCCGGGTTGAACTCCGCGTACCGCTTGCCCTGGTACTTCAGCGCCAGCTGGTCGATCAGCTCCTGGCCGCCCTCGGTGGTGACGGTCGCGGTGCCCCGGATCTCGGCGTACGAGTAGGGGTTGTCGGCGGGCTGCACCAGGACGGTGACACGGGGGTCGCGGCGCAGGTTCTTCTCCTTGCGGCGGTCGACCGTGGTCGAGAACAGGACGTCGTCGCCGTCGCGGCTCACCCAGACCGGGCTCACCTGGGGGCTGCCGTCGGGCTGGATGGTGGCGATGTTGACGAAGACGGGGCTGTCGAGGAGTTCCTTGAGCTTGTCGCTGAGTACGGCAGACACGGGCTTGGCCTCCGGGTTGCTGAACGGATGCGGAAGGGGACTGCGGAACGGATGCGAACGCGGTCACGGGGACGCGCCCTCATCCCTACCCCAACCGCGCGGCCCTGTCCCGGCTTCCCGCCCACGCCGCCCGCATGCATACGGGCCGGCCCGCGCGCCCTTGCGCACGCACCGGCCCGCGCGTCCTTACGCCCCCACGTCCTTACGTAGGGACCACCTGCTCGTCACGTACGGACCACCAGCGCTGTCGCGATGGCCGCCAGTCCTTCGCCGCGGCCGGTGAAGCCGAGCCCGTCGCTGGTGGCCGCGGAGACCGAGACGGGCGCGCCGACAGCGCCCGAGAGGACCTGCTGCGCCTCGTCCCTGCGCTTGCCGATCTTCGGCCGGCCGCCGACCACCTGGACGGCCACATTGCCGATGGTAAACCCCTCGGCACGGACGATTCTGGCGGCCTCGGTGAGCAGCGTGAGGCCGGAGGCCCCGGACCACTCGGGCCGGCCGGTGCCGAAGTGGGCGCCGAGGTCACCGATCCCGGCGGCGGAGAAGAGCGCGTTGCAGGCGGCGTGCGCGACCACGTCCGCGTCCGAGTGCCCGGCCAGGCCGGGGCCCTCGCCCTCCCACCGGAGGCCGGCGCACCAGAGTTCGCGGCCCTCCGCGAAGGCGTGGATGTCGGTGCCGATACCGACCTGCGGCATCACCACCGGCACCGGCGCCGACACCGGCGCCACGGGCTGCGCCGAGGGCTGCTCGGGTACCGGCTGGTCGCGGCCGGGCTGGTCGCGGCCGGACTGCTCGTGTCCCGACTGCTCGTGGTCAGAAGCCACTGTTGATCCTCCTACGGGCGAGAACCGCCTCGGCCAGGACCAGGTCCAGCGGCCTGGTCACCTTGAACGCCTCTTCGTGTCCGGGTACGACCACGACCCGTACCCCGAGCTGCTCGACCATGCTCGCGTCGTCCGTGACGTCGTGGGTGACCGTGGCGTGTGCGCGGGCGAGCAGCGCGCGGTCGAAGCCCTGCGGAGTCTGCACGGCACGCAGCAGGGCCCGCGCCAGGGTGGCGACGACCGGTTCGGGGCCGCCGTCCGTCCGTGGCTCGACCTCTTTGACGGTGTCGGAGAGCGGCAGAGCGGGCACGACCGCCGGGGCGCCGTCCCGTACCGCCGCGACCACCGCGTCCACGGTGTCGACGGGTACGAGCGGGCGGGCCGCGTCGTGCACGAGTACCGCGGTGACGCTCTCGGGGAGTACGCCGATCCCGAGGCGGACGGACTCCTGACGGGTGTCGCCGCCGGGTACGACCAGGAGTTCGGTGCCCGGCGGGCAGGGATATTCGGCCAGCAGGGCCTCGACCCCGGCGGCGCCGTCCGGCGGGGCCACGACGACCACGAGCGAGACGGCACGCGATCCGGCCATCGCCCTGACGGCGTGGACCAGCATCGGGGTTCCGTTGAGAGTGCGGAGCGCCTTGGGGGCTCCGGGGCCGAGCCGGACACCGCGGCCGGCGGCGGGAATCACCGCGGCGGTGGTGTGGCCGGAACCGGACGGAACGGCGGCTCGGGATCGGGCAGGGGAGCTGCCTGGGGACGGGGCCCCGGGCTCGTCTGACATCGGTTGCGCGTTCAGGGTTTGTGTCCTCAGCCGACGTGGGTATGGCCTGGGGGTGCCCCCGACCGTAGGTTGGGGGAGTGCCGGGCGCGACGCCCTGACCGGCCCCTTCCGTGACGACTGGTCGAGTCGGCATCCCGGGCCCGGCACACCAGAGGCCGTACGGAAAATGTGCGGGAAAAAACATGCCGTAGCGCCCGGCGACACACGGAGGCATCTCCATGTGCTCAGCGGGCACCACGGCATTCAAAGCATCGAGCAGGTGAAACGGTTCGAGCGGTCGAGCAGTGATCGAACCAGTCGAGCAGCGGTCAAGCGCCGAGCAGCGATCAGGCGGGGTCGATCAGATCCACCGGGCCCGGCGGATCTGACGGATCCAGCGCCTCAGGACGCGAGGACCTCGTCGAGCAGAGCCTCGGCCTTGTCTTCGTTGGTGTTCTCCGCGAGAGCGAGTTCACTCACCAGGATCTGGCGGGCCTTGGCGAGCATGCGCTTCTCACCAGCGGAAAGTCCGCGCTCACGCTCACGACGCCACAGGTCACGGACCACTTCGGCCACCTTGATGACGTCGCCGGAGGCGAGTTTCTCAAGATTCGCCTTGTAGCGACGGGACCAGTTCGTGGGCTCTTCGGCATACGGTGCACGCAGCACCTCGAAGACCCGGTCCAGCCCTTCCTGACCAACCACGTCACGCACGCCTACGAACTCCGCATTGTCCGCCGGCACGCGCACAGTCAAGTCGCCCTGGGCGACCTTGAGCACCAAGTAGGTCTTGTCCACGCCTTTGATCTGACGAGTTTCGATAGCCTCGATCAGCGCGGCCCCGTGATGGGGATAGACCACGGTGTCGCCAACCTTGAACGTCATGTGACAGGTACCCCTTCCGTGGCTATCCAGTCTAACACGAGAACTGCTTCTACTGAATGACGTTTTCGCAGGTCAGGGCATATCTCGGGGCTTGACAACAGCAACACGAACGTGCTGCGGACAGCTCCCGCGAGACGGTATTCGCAGGTCGGAGCGGCTCTGCACACGGAGAGAAACGTGGGCGCCACGGGCATCCGAAGCCTTCCCGCAGGTGGCAAACATCCCGATTTGCCGCATTCGAAACGGTGAACTTCGCGGCGTCAGTTCGGATGTCGATCACCCATACGGCCGCAATCAGGAATTGATCACTGTGCGCCGGAAGAGGGTTTTCCGTATGGAATAAGCGTCGATCGGGAGTTGGCCGAGAGCGGCAGAAGAAATTGATCACTCGCGATATGTGAACGGCGTACGAAGTCTTCGGATCAAGCGGCCCGCGCGCTTACGCCGGGCACCGGGAGCGGCCGCGGGGCGGGTCGGGTGCGGGGCCGTGACGAGGGCTCGGTAACCTGAGGCCGCTGACACACCCTTAGGGAGGCTTTACCCCCTCCCGACCCCTTGTCCGTCCTGTCCGTACGTCCTAGGAGAAGCCGCCGCCGTGAGCAGCAGCCTTCGACGCGGCGTCCTCGCCGCTTCTGCCATCGTGGTCTCGATCGCCGCCCTGTCCGCCTGTGGCGCGGGCACCAACGCGGCGTCGATCGAGGTCAAGCCGGACAACGCCGCTACGTCGGTCGGTGTCATCCGCGTCCAGAACGCGACGGTGATCACCCAGCCGAAGGCCACGGTCAAGGGCCCCGCCGTCATCTCGGCGACCCTCTTCAACAACGGTGACACGAGCCAGACGCTCCAGAACGTCAAGCTCGCGGGCTCCAGCTCCACGGTGAAGCTCACCCCGGCCACGGGCAAGGGACCGCTCTCGGTGCCGGCGCACGGCTCGGTCATCATCGGGGGCAAGAACAACGCCGTCGCCGTGCTCACCGACGGCCGCGCCGCCGCCAACGGCTCCACGCAGAACCTGGTCTTCCAGTTCAGCGAGACCGGCCGTGTCGCGCTCAACGCGCTCGTCGTCCCGGCCACCAGCTACTTCCACGGCTTCGGCCCGAGCAGCCTGCCCTCGACGCCGGCCTCCCCCTCGGGCCAGGCCACGCCCGGCGGCAAGAACACCCCGGGCGGCAACGAGACGCCCGGCGGCAAGAACACCCCCGGCGGGAAGAACACCCCGGGCGGCAAGACAACTCCCGGCGGCAACGAGACGCCGGGCGGTTCCACCACGGGCAACACGCCGAGCAGCTGAACCGCGTCAGCACCAGTTCGTACAAGCTCATACACGCTCCTACACGGGCGAGCGCACAACGGGTGTGCCCCACCGGAAAGCCCGACTCCGGTGGGGCACACCCGTTCCGTATGTACAGAGCCACGAGCCGCACATGTACGGAGCCGCGCATGTACGGAGCCGATGTACGGCGTGATGTGCGTAGGGCCCTGCCGTTTACGGCTCGAACTTGTAGCCCAGGCCCCGCACCGTCACCAGATACCGGGGCGCGCCCGGGTCCGGCTCGATCTTGGCGCGCAGGCGCTTCACATGGACGTCGAGGGTCTTGGTGTCCCCCACGTAGTCCGCGCCCCAGACCCGGTCGATCAGCTGCATCCGGGTCAGCACCCGGCCCGCGTTCCTGAGCAGCATCTCCAGCAGGTCGAACTCCTTGAGCGGCAGATCGACCTTGGCGCCCGACACCGTCACGACGTGGCGGTCCACATCCATCCGGACCGGGCCGGCCTCCAGCGCCGCCGGGGAGACCTCCTCGGGCTCACCACGGCGGCGCAGCACCGCGCGGATACGGGCGACCAGTTCCCGTGACGAGAAGGGCTTGGTGACGTAGTCGTCGGCTCCTATTTCGAGGCCGACCACCTTGTCGATCTCGCTGTCCTTGGCGGTCACCATGATCACCGGGACATTGGAGCGGCCGCGCAGTTGGCGGCACACCTCGGTGCCGGGCAGGCCCGGCAGCATCAGGTCGAGCAGGACGAGGTCGGCACCGTTGCGCTCGAATTCGTCGAGTCCGTCCGGGCCGGTGGCCGCGATGGCGACCTCGAACCCTTCTTTACGGAGCATGTAGGACAGGGCGTCGCTGAAGGATTCCTCATCCTCGACGACAAGCACTCGGGTCACGGAAGGACCTCCGGGGCAGGAATGGGTTCAGAGGACAGGAGGGTCGCGAACGGCTGGACGCCGTCATCGCCGGCAGCATCGGTGGGACCGGCGGCGGGGGGAAGTGCAGGAGCGGTGGGGCCGGCAGGGCCGGTGGAACTCGCAGGGCCCGTGGGGCCGGCAGAGCTCGCGGGGCCAGTGGGGCCGGTGGGACTGGCGGGATCGGCGAGATCCGTGGGGTCGGCGGACCCGGTACGTCCGGCGGAGTCGGCAGGCCCGGTGGAGTCGGCAGGCCCGGGGGGCTGCTGCTGCGGGTCGGCGGCGTGCGCCGGATCCCTAAGGCCGCCGCGCCGGTCGCGTGCGGAACCGGCTTCCGGCAGCCGCAGCGTGAAGGTGGAGCCCTGGCCCTCCGAGCTCCACACCGTGACCTCCCCGCCGTGCGAGGCGGCCACATGTTTGACGATGGCGAGGCCCAGACCGGTGCCGCCGGTGGCGCGCGAGCGGGCCGGGTCCACACGGTAGAAGCGCTCGAAGATCCGCTCGCGGTCCTTCTCGGTGATACCGAGGCCCTGGTCGGTGACGGCGATCTCGATGAGTCCCCCGGAGCCGAAAGCCTGGGAGGTGCCCCCTCCGCCGGGCGCGGAGGCACGGCGGGCCGCGATGCCGACCCGGGTGCGGGCCGGTGAGTAGTTGACCGCGTTCTCCACGAGGTTTCCCAGCGCGGCGGCGAGCTGGGAACGGTTGCCCCACACATGGAGGTCGGCCGTGCCACCCGCCGCCATGGTGATCTGCTTGGTGCCCGCCTGGTGACGGCAGCGGTCGATGGCCTCGGCCACCAGGACGTCGACCCGGACCGGCTCGGCGTCCTCCAGCGGGTCGTCGTTCTGGACCCGGGAGAGGTCGATCAGCTCCTGGACCAGATTGGTGAGGCGGGTGGCCTCCGTCTGCATCCGGCCCGCGAACCGGGTGACCGCCTCGGGGTCGTCGGATGCGCCCATGACCGCCTCGGAGAGCAGCGAGAGCGCCCCGACCGGGGTCTTCAGCTCATGGCTGACGTTCGCGACGAAGTCGCGCCGTACGGCCTCGATGCGCCGCGCCTCGGTGAGGTCCTCGACCAGCAGCAGCACCAGCCGGGAGCCGAGCGGCGCGACCCGGGCGGAGACCGCCAGCGCCTCGCCACGGCCGGTGCCCCGGCGGGGAAGGTCCAGCTCGACCTGTCGTATCTCCCCGTCACGACGGGTGTCCCTGGCCATGTGCAGCATGGGCTCCACGGCCAGCTTTCCGCCCCTGACAAGCCCCAGGGCGTACGCCGCCGAGCTGGCCTTGACCACCGAGTCGCTCTCGTCGAGCACCACGGCGGACGAGCTGAGCACGGAGAGGACGGTGTCCACGCCGGGCGGCAGCACATCGCCGGTGTGCAGGGAGGTCCGGGTGGGGCGTGCCAGCTCGCGCTCGCTCCAGCGGAACGCCAGCACGCCGATGACACCGGTGCACAGCCCGGCGATCGCGCTTGCTGCGGCGACCGCCGCGTTCACGTCCATGTGTCCAGGTTATGCGGCCCCACCGACACACCCCCAGCCATACGAGGGCCTGCTCGAACGTTCGTCGCCCAGAGTTCACCGAGGGGATAGGGCCGGTTCACTTGACAGGGCGGAAACGGACGCGTGGCCCACCGACCGTGGAGACAACGGAGGCGGACACCCGTCGGGCGCCTCCGGGCCGTGACGGCCGGAACGGTCCGGACCACCCGACCGGACCACCGAACCGGCTCACCGGACCGGACCAGCCGGACCATCTGGACGAGAGCTGCACTAGAGAGGGACTCCCATGCGGGACGCGTACCACGAGGAACTGGACTCGATCGGCGAGGGCCTGGTCGAAATGGCCCGGCTCGTCGGTTCGGCGATCGGCCGGGCCACGACCGCGATGCTGGACGCCGATCTGAAGCTCGCCGAGAGCGTGATCGCAGCCGATCAGAAGGTCGACGACCTTCAGCACGACCTCGAAGCACGGGCCATCGCCCTGCTCGCCAGGCAGCAGCCCGTCGCCACCGATCTGCGCATCGTGGTCACCTCGCTGCGGATGAGCGCCGACCTGGAGCGCTCGGGCGATCTTGCCCAGCATGTCGCGAAGCTCACCCGGCTCCGTTACCCGGACCGTGCCGTTCCGCATGATCTGCACGCCACGATCCTGGAGATGGGACAGCTCGCGCAGCGGCTGATGGCGAAGGCGGCCGAGGTCATCATCACGATGGACGTCGATCTGGCGCTCCAGCTGGAGACGGACGACGACGAGATGGACCTGCTGCACCGGACCCTCTTCCAGCACCTGATGGACGACCGGTGGAAGCACGGCATCGAGACGGCGGTCGACGTGACGCTGCTGGGCCGCTACTACGAGCGCTTCGCCGACCACGCGGTCTCGGTGGCCAAGCGGGTGGTCTATCTGGTGACAGGGGAGCACGCCGACGAGATCCAGTCCGCTCCCCCGCAGGTCGAGGGGGCGTGAACGGCGCGCTTGCGCGCATGCGCCGTTGATGCGCCCCGCCCGGGTGGGTATGGGATGGCGGAGGCAGTACGTCCTCGCATGCCGAGCAGGAGGAAATCATGGCCGATTCCCCCGTCACCGACCCTCAGCAGGAAGCCCCGATCGAAGTGCACCATCTGCGCGTTCTCGGCGCCTGCGGCTGCGGCTCGGGCTGCGGCTGCGGCTGCCAGTCCGGCGCTCCGTGCCAGTGCGGCGGCTGCCAGGGCTGACGCGGAACGCTCCTTACGACAGCGAGGGCCCCGTCCCCCACCGGTTGCGGTGGCGGAGGCGGGGCCCTCGTCGTACTGCGGGGCTCTCGTCGTGCTGCGGGGACCCCGCAGTCGGTCGCGTTCCGGTCAGCCGCGTTCCAGGTAGGCGCGCCTGCGGCGGACGAACAGCACTCCGCCGACAGCGGTGAGCACAGCGGCCGCACCTCCCATCAGCGCGACCTGGTCCCCGGTGTCGGCCAGCTCACCACCACCGCCGTGGCTGCCGCCGCTGCCGTAGGCGCCGCCGTGGCTGCCGCCGCTGCCGTAGGCGCCACTGTCATCGCCGCCATCGGTGCCGCCACCGGACCCGCCACCGGCGCCGCCGTTGCTGCCACCGTCGGTACCGCCTGTGCCGCCCCCTGTGTCGCCTCCCGTGCCACCGCCGGTGGTGGTGGGCGTCGGGGTCGGGCTCTCACTCTCCGATGAGGTGGGACTCGGTGTAGGGGGCGGGGCCGGGGTACCGGAATCGCTGTCCGATGGGGACGGTGAAGGGTGCGGGGTGGGCGAGCCGGTGTCCGTCGGTGAGGGCGAGGGGGTCGGCGACTCCGTGCCCGTCGGCGAAGGCGACGGAGAGGGCGGCTCCGTGTCCGTCGGCGAAGGCGAAGGCATCGGCGACTCCGTCTCCGTGGGCGAAGGAGTGGGCGAGCCGGTGTCCGTAGGTGACGGGGACGGTGAATCCGATTCCGTAGGTGAGGGCGAGGGTGACGGGGACTCAGTTCCCGTATCCGTAGGAGAAGGAGAGGGAGAAGGCGACTCCGGGCCGCACCGGGCGTGCACCTCCCCCAGCCGGGCGCCGGCGATCGGCCCGTCGTAGACCACCTCGCCCTCCGGGTCGCGCAGCGCCCCCGACACCTTCACGTCGAACCACGCCTCGGCCTCGTACGCCCCCGGCGTCTGGACCTCGTCGGCCGGTACGACGTGCTGAGTGAAGGTCACCCGCAACGTATTGACGCCCAGCGTGTCCGGCTCGCCCAACTCCGCCCCACTGACCTGGAGTTCCGTGGTGCCGACGCCGACGCGGTGGCCCAGGATCCCGATCTGCTGGCCGTCCGTGTGCGCGTATCCGAGGGCGTACGGGCCGTACGGCGGCGGGGTGCACTCCGCGTACGTGTTCAGGGAGCCGACCGAGCCGGCGGGCGGCGTCGTGATGAGGTCCGCGTCCCGCAGCCTCACCTCGATCCCGGCCGCGTCGACCTTCGCGTAGTGCTTCGCGTCGGCGTTCGAGGTCACCACGGCATGGGTGCCGTCCTTGTAGTGGGCGAGCACACCGTCCGGGTCGGAGAAGTCGCCGGTGTCCTCACCGCCGTTCAGCGGCGGTGAGCCGGCCGTTCCGTAGGTACCGTCGAAGGCCTCGGTATGGAGTGCCGGGACGCGGGAGATGTTCAGGTGGACGAGCTCGGCACTGGTCGTTCCCGGCGTTCCCGGCGGAGCGGCACCGGCCCGGTCGGCAGCGGAGTACATGAGCAGCACCCCGGCCAGCGCCGCCGCCGTAGTGGACGCGGCCACGACGGTGGGGACGGACCGGGCAGAGATCCGCTTTGTTCCTTCTCTCGTCATAAGAGACGCATATCGCAAAAAAAGCCGACCACCCGCGAGGACGCCGCAGGCAGGGGCCTCGTCCGCACGGAATTACTTCTTCTGCCGGGGGCCCGGCTCGATTCCGGCCGCGCGGCGGCTCCGGTTGAGCCGACTCTTTCGCTGCCCGTCACGGGCACCCGGAGATGCACATCGTTCCCGGTGACAAACAACGCAACGCGCCTGCCGGGGGCTGAAGTTCGGTCCATCCGGCAGCGCGCCGTACACGTTTCAAGATCGATATACGGCGCAGGAACAAGGCAGCCCTCCGGCACCTGTCGTGGGCCCCGCCTGGGCGACGGCCTGAGGCGGTCACCGTGAACGCGGAACTGGGTGAACACGTCGAGAGGTGCCGTGCGGCCCGGCACCGGCTGAAAACAGAAACCTGACAGCCTCCTGACACTCTCTCCGTACCCTCCATCCCATGCGATCCCCCCGCCCGTTCCGTCGGCCGGCCCTCCGTCCGTCGCGGCACATCACCGCGGCGGCCGGGGCGGCGGACAACCACGCGCAGGGCGGGTTCCTCGACGCCACGGGCGCGTCCTGCGCCGTCTCCTCCCACGACGGCTGCCGACGTCACCTCGTCGGTCCGCAGTTCGGTCCGGCGATCACCGAGCCGCTGCACGACCGGGCCCAGCGGCCCTGAGTGGCGCCCCAGTCCGACATCTACCTTCCATATGGGTGAGGCGAATATGAAACCTGGACGCACAGCGCGTGCGAAGCTGCTGCTGCTTGCCGCGCCACTGACAGCCTGCGCTGTCGGCTTCACCTCGACAGAGGCGCTCGCCGCCGCCGGTGGGTCCGGTACTCAGCCTGCGCGGCACGGAGTGCGCGAGGTGCACTACAACCTGGGCGACGAGGCTTTCCACCCGCCCAAGTCCCTCGGATACGTGGGCAACAACGAGCTGAACGGGGCCGTTTACTACCCCGACGACCTCTCCTCCGGCACCCACCCCCTGATCATGATCGAACACGGACTCTGGGACACCTGCGCCGACGCTGGCGCCTCCGCGTCACTCGCCGCGGCGCAAGCCGCGCTGGCGAAGGACGAGAAGAACGGTGACAAGGCCGACGCGGCGAAGCAGGAGGCGATCATCAAGGCCGCATCGGACCGGCTGTCGGCCTGGCCGTGCGCATCCGGAGTGCGGCAGATCCCCAGCTATCTCGGATACGACTACCTGGGCCGTGATCTGGCGAGCCAGGGGTTCGTCGTGGTCTCCATCGGGGCGAACGGCATCAACTCCACGTCCTCCGGTCAGGCCGACACGGTTTATCAGGAGCGCGCGGCACTGATCAACGCCCAGTTGCGCATGTGGCAGCAACTGTCGTCCACAGGCAAGGGCCCACTGCGCGGCAGCCTCGTCGACGCCAAGTCCGGACGTCCGTCGCCGGTGAACTTCAAGAACCATGTGGACGTGCAGAACGTGGGCCTGATGGGGCATTCCATGGGCGGCGGCGGAGTGATGCAGGAGATCGCCGACAGCAGCCGTGGCACGTGGCCCAAGGGCGTCTCCATCAAGGCCGCATTCGCCCTCGCACCCACCGCCACCTGGGACGTCGATCCCATCACCAAGACATCGTTCGCGGTGATGTGGGGCACGTGCGACCAGGTGAACACCGGGGAGTACTTCGCCTGGAACAAGAAGGACAACAGCGCACCGATAGCCCAGTACACGGTGCGCGGCGGTGTCCACGACTTCTACAACAAGCAGTGGTCACCCAGCAGCGGCCAGGTCAGCGCACACGACGACGCCATCCCCGGCAGCAAGCCAGGCACCTGCACATCCCAGTTCCCCGGAACCACCACCCCCCAGACCGACCAGAAGGAACTCTCGGAGCAGCAACAGCGCCGGATCACCAAGGACTACGTGAACGCCTACTTCTCCGACCACCTGCTCGGCCGGACACAGTACGAGCCCTACCTGACGGGAAAGAAGCCGTTCCCCGGTACGGGCGGTGCGGTCAGCACCCAGTTCGACGGGGGCATCAACTGAGCGCCTACCCCACCGGGTTGACGGTGGGGTGAGAGTGACAGGGAGCCTCGGCGCTTTCGAGCCCGAGGCTCTCCACACGCACACACCGACCCACCCCGGCCCAGCTGAAAGCCCCCTGCTCGACGCAGTTGAGCGGTCCTCGTCGGGCGCCGTTGAGGACCTCTGACGGCCCGGAGACGGCCCAGCATTGATTTTCCGTTACACAACGGTGCTTCCTACCTTGTCCTTGGCTCCCCTGCGCACCCGAGAGTCACCTGCAGCCGCCCAATACTGCAACTGGCGAAGCCGGTATCTGCATCTACTGAAGCAGAAGCAGCATCACGAACCTCCCCCAAGCCCGGGTGGGTTCCCTCCTACGCCAGGATCTTTCTTGCTGGATAGCAAGGTTTCTTTCTTGAAAGAAAGAAAGCAAGAAATCTTGCTGACAAGTAAGCACGCCGAGGTTTCAGCCCAAGTCCCCACAGCCACAGCGGGGCCCCTCACCTGGGCCCCGAGCTGTCGGCTCGCCTCCCGTACCAGGCCGGGGACGTTTCATCCATGAAACGAGGCAAGCAGGAGCAGCTCCTTATGCACTTCTGCATTTACGCATGCTCAACTCGAAGGAACCACGGGGAGCGCATTGAAGCACCGCCCACAAGCTGGGCGTTTGTCGCCGGAACAACATTCGTGGGAAAGTCGCAGCGGCATAAGAATGCCGCCCGTCCAGGGGCGGCATTCGCCTCCGTGCCGTTTTCAGTCATGACCTAGATCCGGTGCAACCGAAGCACGACAGGAGAATTTCATGGTCCCACGCACAGGCGTCAGCGTCGACATCCATCCTCGCGATCGGTCGATCGTCATGATCGGCGCAAGCGGTGGAGCGCTGGCGCTGTGGGCAGACGCACCCGCCAAGATCGCGATCCCGGCAGCCCTACTCATTCTGCTCGACATCCGCGTGCACCGCTGCCGCAGTCGAGTCTGACCGACCGCACACGGCCCAGTACAGCAAATAGCCCCCTGCCGGCGGGAGAACCCATGGGCAGGGGGCTTACAGCAAGCTGCTTACTTCTTCTTGCCCTGGTTCTTGACCGCCTCGATGGCCGCCGCAGCCGCGTCCGGGTCGAGGTAGGTGCCGCCCGGGTTGACCGGCTTGAAGTCCGTGTCCAGTTCGTAGGCGAGCGGGATGCCCGTCGGGATGTTCAGGCCCGCGATGTCCGCGTCCGAGATGCCGTCGAGGTGCTTGACCAGTGCGCGCAGCGAGTTGCCGTGGGCGGCGACCAGGACCGTGCGGCCGGCGAGGAGGTCCGGGACGATGCCGTCGTACCAGTACGGCAGCATGCGGACCACGACGTCCTTGAGGCACTCCGTGCGGGGGCGCAGCTCCGGCGGGATCGTCGCGTAGCGGGCGTCGTCGCTCTGCGAGTACGGCGCGCCGTCCTCCAGGGCCGGCGGCGGGGTGTCGTACGAGCGGCGCCACAGCATGAACTGCTCCTCGCCGAACTCGGCGAGGGTCTGCGCCTTGTCCTTGCCCTGGAGCGCGCCGTAGTGCCGCTCGTTCAGGCGCCAGGAACGGTGTACGGGGATCCAGTGGCGGTCCGCCGCCTCCAGCGAGAGCTGGGCCGTGCGGATGGCGCGCTTCTGGAGTGAGGTGTGCACGACATCGGGGAGCAGGCCGGCGTCCGTGAGCAGCTCACCGCCGCGGACCGCCTCCTTCTCGCCCTTCTGCGTCAGGTTGACGTCCACCCAACCGGTGAACTGGTTCGTCGCGTTCCATTCGCTCTCGCCGTGGCGGAGGAGGATCAGCTTGTACGGTGCGTCGGCCATGCCCCCGAGCCTAATCGACGGCACGACGGCCGCCGATTGACGCCCTTCGTCAAGTGAGTGGCGGCCCGGAACGCCCTCTGCGTAACGTCTCGATCGCAGGAGCACCACTTACATTCGGCCCGTTCGGCGCTCACCCGCGTAGCTGTCCGCTCGCGTGCGCGCCGCCAGCCGCAGTCACAACGCCGTGTGCAGCCCCGCCGGAACGCGAAGCGGCGGACGAACCACGAGTTCGGCCCACACCACCTTGCCGCCTGCGGCGCGGTAGGAACCCCATCGCTCCGCGAGCTGCTGCACCAGAAAGAGACCGCGCCCGTTCTCGGCGTCGTCGTCGGCGTACGCGAGCGCGGGCAGCTCGTCCGACGTGTCGCACACCTCAATGACCACACTGTCCTGCAAGCCGATCAGACGCACCGTGATCAGGTTGAGTTTCTCCAGCTCGCCCCACGTCGGATGTCCGGTCAGCGTCCCGGTGGCCGTGACGGCGTTGGTCACCAGCTCCGAGACGACCAGGAGTACGTCATCCTCGATGAGCGCGGCCTGCCACTTGGACAGGGTGAGCCTCAAGAAGTGACGTGACGTGGAAGCGGCCGATCGGACAGCGGCCAGCGACAGTTGGTCGGAGAAGCGAATGCTCTGCGGCCGGTACGGCGGTTCCTGGCGCATCACGAGCACTCGTCCAGGCTGACGACATCCGCGCCGGTCGCGTGGGACAGGTGCGTCAGCATGGCGTCCTGAAGTGACCTGTTGAGAGCCAGCTCCCGGTAGGACGGCACGACCACGTGCTTCGCCTCAGCGCGCTCGACCGCCTCGATCAGCTCGGTGAAGGCCGACTGCGCACCGGAGGCGTACTCGTGGAACACCGTCGCCAGCTGGAAGCCGTTGGCCTCGGCGTAGGTGTGCAGGTCGTCCTGGGTCTGTTTCGCCTCCTGGTCGCTCATGTCATCGGGCACCCGCATGTAGCCAAAGATCAGCGGATTCATCGCGCTTCGCCCTCCCTCGCCATGCCTGCGATCACACACGGCGTTCGCAGCAGTTCCGTGGGTAACCGAGTGAAGCACCACAGGACTCCATTATGCAAGACTACATTTTTTAATAATCGATTCGCAGTACCCGAACGCTCATGCGACATTGCGGATCGAAACCGCAGGCGACTACATTCCGGGTGCAAGAGGCATCCGTATTGAAGGAAGGCGGGCCGCCTGTGAGTGGCGCAACGACTGGTTCGACGGTTCCTCGACGGCAACTCGGTCGGCACCTGCGCGACCTGCGCAATGCTTCGCGTCTGACGGTGCGCGCCGCCGCCAAACAGTTGGAGTGGTCGGAGCCGAAGATCTGGCGCATCGAGACGGGCCAGGTATCGCTTCGGAGTCTCGATGTCGAAGCCATGTGCCGGACGTACGGGGCGGACACCGAGCTGACCAAGGGCCTCATGGGCTTGGCCAAGGAGACGAAGAACCGGGGCTGGTGGCACGCCTACGGCGACGTGATCCCCGACGGTTTCGACCTCTACATCGGACTGGAGGAGGCCGCCGAACGTCTGTCCTGGTACGAAGCTGAACTGATCCCCGGTCTGTTCCAGACGCCGGAGTACGCCCGAGCACTCATCAAGCGGTCAGACCCCGAGCGGGACGACGCGGAAGTAGAACGGCGCGTTCACGTTCGCGTCACGCGCCAGGCACTGCTCACGCGGGTGACGGCACCGCCGAACGTAGACGTGGCGCTCAATGAAGCCATCCTGCGTAGGCCCGTGGGCGGCAATGAGGTCATGGCCGAGCAGCTTGAACACCTGGTTCACTTGAATCAGTTGGACAACATCTCAATCCGGGTTGTCCCGTTTGCCGCCGGGCTCCACGAGGGGCTCATGTCCGGCCCGTTCGTCACATTGCGCTTCCCAACCCACGGCGACAGCCCGTACGTGGAGCCGCCCACGGTCTACGTGGAGGGCTTCACCGGAGCGCTGTACCTCGACAAGCCCAACGAGATCGAACGCTACGACGGTGCTTTCAAATCCATCTGGGGCTCGGCGCTGGGCGCAGCAGACAGCACGAGCCTCCTCAAGCAAGCAGCGAGGGAGCTGAGCAAGTGAACAGTGCCGACCTGGCAGGTGCGGTCTGGCGCAAGAGCAGCCGCAGCAACGGTGACGCCAACTGCGTCGAGGTCGCCTTCCTCGACGATGGCCGCGTGGCCATGCGTGACAGCAAGGACAAGGGCACCGGCCCCGCTCTCGTCTTCACCCCCGGGGAGTGGGCCGCGTTCGAGGGTGGCGTGGGCGACGGCGAGTTCACACGGCCGTAACACGCGCCCCCTCCCGCAGTCTCCAAGAGCGCCCGATCCATTGTCCTGGTCGGGCGCTCCTGGCTGTGCGGTGGCGGGCGCCCCGGTCAGCGCAGCGCCCGCTGCGCCTCGTACAGATTGGCGGGGCGTACGGATTCCGGCGCACCGTACGCCTCCAGGCGCGTATGCAGATCGCCGGTGAAGTCGGGCACGTCGATCTGGCCGAACGGCCTGACCGTGCTGATGCCGACGCTCGCGCTGTACGGGGCGAGGCCGTCGATCTTCATCAGGCCCTCGCGGCCGTTGGTGACCCGGATGTTCCAGTGGGTGAACCGGGCCCCGAAGAGCGGCCCCGCCGAGGCGTCCCCGCCGTGCTGCCCGTTGTTGTCGACCGTGATGTCGGTCCGCACATTGGCGAACGGCAGGCCCCGGTGCGAGTCGAAGGTGCCCATCTCCATCACCCCGCGCGACCAGACGTTGTGGCTGGAGAGCCCCTCGACGTTGATGCCGTGCAGCTGGGTGCCGGCCGGGGCGGGCACGGTGCGCTCGGCGATCGTGAACTCCTCGACCAGGTTGTCGTGCGAGCCCTCCCGGCAGAAGTACGGGTGGTGCGAGCCCCGGCCCTCGACGCGGGTGCGGCGCAAGGTGGTGGCGGAGGCGGCGACCAGTCCGAAGCCGTTGTCGACGTTCCGTACGACGACGTCGTCCGCCCAGCAGTCGTACGCGCACTGGAACGCGACGCCGTTGTACCCCCTGTCGAGCAGATGCGGGGACTGCGGGGTGAGGACCGCTTCGAGCGTGAGGCCCTCCACCGCCGACCCGGTCAGCGGCGCGACGTGCGTGGTGAGCCGGGGGTCCCACTCCGGCCGGATGTCGAGCGGAAGGGGGCGTTCCAGGGTGAGCCGGTGTCCGTGCACCGACGTGACGCGGACCGGCCACTCGTACGGGACGTACGAGATCAGCTTGGTCTTGTCGTCCCACTCGTACGCCTCGGGGCCGGGACCGCCGCCCGCCATATGTGCGAGCAGGGTGTGCTCCGCGTCGTCGGCGAGCCTGAGCAGTACGAGGTCGCCGCGCCGGAGCTTCGCGGGGTCGGCGACGGTGACCGTGCGGTCGCCCTGCCGGGCCGGGGCGACGGTCGTGAGGGTGCGCCACTCGTCGCGCTTGTTGCCCGTCCAGCCCTCGAAGGGCCAGGCCCCCGAGGTGATGGCGGCGGTCAGGCTCGCGAACCGCGCCTCGGGGCAGAGCCAGATGAGCCCGCCGGCCCAGGACCACGAGGACTTGTCGCCCCCGTACCGGGAGCCGTACGGGCCGATCAGCTCGGTGAGGCTCTTCGTGGCGTGGAGGGTGGTGCGGCCGCTGCCGGCGCCGCGCAGTACGACATCGCTGTGCCCGATACGGATGAGGCCGTCGATACGGAAGGTGCCCGGCGGGATGAGGACCGTGCCGCCGCCGCGCCGCCCGGCGGCGGCGATGGCCCGGTTGATCGCGGGCGCCGCGTCGGCGGAGCCGTCGGGGACCGCGCCGTACTCCCGGACGTCGGCCACGACGGGAGGGCGGGGGAAGCGGCGCTCGCCCGTACGGCGGCCGGATCCGCCGATGTACGGGATCTGGGGGTGGGTGTACGGGGACCGGGTGAACTCCCGCCAGAGGGGGGTGGTGGACGGGGCCGGCCCGCGCGGTGCCGCCTTGGCCACCCCTCCTGTCGCGACAGCGGCCGCGACGGCTGTTGTGCTGGCGAGCAGTGCACGTCTGCTGATGATCCCCACGAGAGCCACCCTTCCCGGGTTTTCACGTACATGAACATAGTTCATGAGTGCGTCGGCCGTGAGCATGCCACGAGCAGGGCGGGGCGGGGAAGGGGCGTGCATGCGGGGATCGCGCCGGGCGGCGGAGAAGGCGGCGGAGAAAACTGTGCGCGAGCGCGGCCGTACGGGTGGGCCGAGCTGCGTCAGCCCTCCACCTCGCGGGTCAGATGCGTGAACGCATCCAGGTTCCGGGTCGACTCGCCGCGCGCCACCCGCCACGCGTACTCCCGCTTGATCGCGCTGGAGAAGCCCAGTTCGAGCAGCGTGTTGAACGGCCCGTCGGCCGCCTCCAGGACCGAGCCGAGGAGCCGGTCGATCTCGTCCGGTGTCACCACGGACAGCGGCAGCTTCCCTGCGAGGTAGATGTCGCCGAGCGGATCGATCGCGTAACTCACCCCGTACAGCCGGAGGTTGCGCTCAAGGAGCCACCGGTGGACGGCCGCGTCGTTCTCGTCGGGATGGCGGATCACGAACGCGTTGACCGACAGCGAGTGCCCGCCGATGATCAGCGAGCAGGTGGTGGAGAGCTTCCGGGTGCCGGGGAGGTTCACCACGTACGAGCCGGGCTCCGGGTTCTCCCACTCCAGCCCGGCGTTCTCGAACGCCCGCTCAAGGACCGCCCGTACGCCACCGTCGCCAGCCTGATCAGCCATGGTGCGAGCGTACGCGACGGCGGTGTTCGTGCACGGCGGCCGTGTAGACGTCGGCGGTCGCCGACGCGGCCGTGTCCCAGCCGAACCGGCCGGCGTGGCGGGCGGCGGCGCCGCCCATCGTGTCCACCAGCGACGGGTTCTCGATGAACCGGCGCAGCGCCACCGCGTACCGCGCCGGGTCGTGGCCGGGGATCAGGAACCCGGTCGACCCCTCGCGTACGGCGACGGGCAGCCCGCCGACCTCGGCGGCCACCACGGGCGTCCCGGCCGCCTGGGCCTCGATGGCGACAAGGCCGAACGATTCGTTGTACGAGGGCATGACCAGCACGGACGCGGCCCGGAACCAGTCGGCGAGCTGGTCCTGGCCGACCGGCGGATGGAACCGGACGATGTCGGCGATACCGAGCCGGGCGGCCAGCTTCTGCAGGCCCTCCGGCTTGGCGAGGCCGCTGCCGCTGGGGCCGCCGACCACCGGCACCACCATCCGCTTGCGCAGCGAGGGGTCCTGGTCGAGCAGGACCGCCGCCGCGCGCAGCAGGATGTCGGGCGCCTTGAGCGGCTGGATGCGGCCGGCGAAGAGCGGTACGAAGGCGTCCTGCGGCAGTCCGAGCCGGGCCCGCGCGGCGGACCGGCCGTCCGCGGGGCGGAAGCGGTCGAGGTTCACCCCGGGGTGGACCACGGCGACCTTGCCGGCGTCCGCCTCGTAGTGGCGCACCAGGTCGTCGGCCTCCTCGTCGGTGTTGGCGATCAGGCGGTCGGCCGCCCGCACCACCTGGGTCTCACCGATGACCCGTGCGGCGGGCTCGGGGGTGTCGCCCTCGGCGAGCGCCGCGTTCTTGACCTTCGCCATGGTGTGCATGGCGTGGACGAGGGGCGCGCCCCAGCGTTCGGCGGCGAGCCAGCCGACATGGCCGGAGAGCCAGTAGTGGGAGTGCACCAGGTCGTAGTAGCCGGGCCGGTGTCCGGCCCAGGCCTGCATCACCCCGTGCGTGAAGGCACAGAGCTGGGCGGGCAGCTCCTCCTTGGCCAGGCCCTCGTACGGGCCGGCGTCCACATGGCGTACGAGCACGCCGGGCGCGAGGTCGACCAGCGGCGGGAGACCGCCGGTGGTGGCGCGGGTGAAGATCTCCACCTCGATGTTGATCGCGGCCAGCCGCTTCGCCAGCTCCACGATGTAGACGTTCATCCCGCCCGCGTCGCCGGTGCCCGGCTGGTGCAGGGGCGATGTGTGCACGCTGAGCATGGCGACCCTGCGCGGTTTGCGGTGCCCGGCGAACTTCAGCCTGGGCGGCCGCGCGGGTCCCGTGATCCGGCCGCCGAGCCGGGACACGTACTGGCTCACGTGGACGGTCCTCTCCTCGCGCGGGCACGCTCGACTCCAGGGCTGGCGTACCCCGTCTGACGTCTGGAACAGCGGGATGCGCCGCCGCATTTCCGCTTTACCGAATCATTACCCTGACACGCCTCGCATACCCTTCCGCATACCCTTCGGTCCATGGCCCCGCCCTCTCCCCGCCGCCTCACCGGCGACCGCTCCGCCGGAGTCCGTACGGCGGGCGCGCGGCCGGTGGGGGCCGTGACGCGCGGGACGACCAACCCCAACCGGCTGCGCCGTATGGACCGCTGGATCGCCGCCGTGCACGGCCCCGCCCTGCGGCGCTCGGCCGACCCCCTCGCGGTGGACCTCGGGTACGGGGCGGCCCCCTGGACCGCCGTCGAACTGCTCCAGCGGCTGCGTTCGGCCGCGCCCGCCGCCGAGGTCGTCGGCATCGAGATCGAACCGGCCCGGGTCGCGGCGGCAAAGCCGTACGAACGGCCGGGGCTCACCTTCCGGCACGGCGGGTTCGAGGTGCCGCTGGACGGCCGCGACCCCGCGCTGATCCGGGCGGCCAACGTGCTGCGGCAGTACGACGAGGAGCAGGTCGCCGCCGTCTGGCAGCGGCTGTGCGCCCGGCTCGCGCCGGACGGGCTGCTCGTGGAGGGGACCTGCGACGAGATCGGGCGGCGGCATGTGTGGGTCGCACTCGGGCCCGGCGGGCCGCGCACGGTGACGTTCGCGACCCGGCTCGGCTCGCTGCACCAGCCGTCCGACCTGGCGGAACGGCTGCCGAAGGCGCTGATCCACCGGAACGTCCCCGGCGAACCGGTGCACGCCTTTCTGCGCGACTTCGACCGGGCGTGGGCCTCGGCCGCCCCGTACGCCTCGCTCGGCGCCCGGCAGCGCTGGGTTGCCGCCGTACGCTCACTCGCCGCCGACTGGCCGCTGGCCGACGACGTCCGCCGCTGGCGGCAGGGTGAAATCACCGTGCGGTGGGCGGCGCTGGCGCCCCGGACGGGAACTCGGGCCTGACGCCGTTCGTCGGAACGGGCAGGGAGTGACGCGGGGGCACGGGTGGGGCCGGGGAGTTGTTGTACACCTCTGTCGCATTCGCGCAGGGCATGGCACTATCGCGCCAACGCCACCCAAGTTACTGACGGTAAATCAGGTCTGTTTCAGCTCTGGGTTTCAGCTCTGGAGGGGGAGCTCGTGAACCGACGCCGCTGTGCTGCCGCCGCGATCACGCTGGTCTGCGCACTGACCGTACTGACCGCGCCGACCGCCACCGCCGCGTACGCCGATCCCGGGCCGTCGCACTCGGGGTCGGACTCGGACTCGGGGTCAGGGTCGTCGGGGTCGGGGTCGTCGGACTCGGGCACCGAGCGTCTCGAAGCCGTCCGCCAGAGGATAGACGACCTCTACCGCCAGGCCGGATCCGCCACCGACGCGTACAACCTGGCCAAGGAGCAGTCCGAGAAGCAGTCGTCCGAGATCGTCAAGCTCGCCCAGCGCATCGTGAAGGGCCAGTCGAAGATCTCCGCGCTGAAGAAACAGGCGGGCGCCGAGGCCCGTGCCGCGTACCGGGACAGCGGTCTGCCGCCCGCGGCGCAGCTGATGCTCAGCGGCGACCCGGACAGCTTCCTCGACGGCACCGACCGGCTGCGCTCGGGCCAGCAGGCCCAGAAGAACCTGCTGGCCGAAATGGACCAGACCCAGAAGGACCTGACGGCGTACACCCAGGACGCCGGCGACCAGTGGCAGAAGCTGGAGTCCAACCGCAAGGAACAGGCCAAGAAGAAGAAGGACATCGAGCAGAAGATCAAGGCGGCCAAGAAGCTCGAATCGGGCCTGGCCAAGAAGGAACGCGCGCGGCTCAAGAAGCTGGAGGAGGAGCAGGAGTTCAAGGCGCAGTCGGCCTGGCTCAGCTCGGGAATCCTCAAGGAGATCAACAACAAGGCGAGCACCGAGGGCAAGAAGGCCGTCAAATTCGCCACGGACCAGATCGGCAAGCCGTACGTGTGGGGCGCGGCGGGACCGAACTCGTACGACTGCTCCGGCCTGACCTCCCAGGCGTGGGCCGCGGCCGGGGACCCGATCCCGCGCACCTCGCAGGAGCAGTGGAAGCAGTTGCCGCACATCGCGGTGAAGGACATGCGCCCCGGGGACCTCATCATCTACTTCTCGGACGCGACCCATGTCGGGATGTACATAGGCGACGGAGCGATGGTGAACGCCCCGCGGCCCGGCCGGAACGTCACGATCGGCGGCGCGGGCTCGATGCCGATCCTCGGGGTGGTCCGGCCGGACGCGTAGGCCGGCGGGCGGGACTGGACACGTGGGCCGTCCGGCCGGCGGGCGGCACCTGACCGTGGGCCGTCCGGCGGGACAGCGCGGCCCCTGGCTCCCGGGTGCGCGTGGTGTGCGTCACCCCGGGGCGGGCGGGTCCCCGAGTGACGCGGGCGGGTCCCCGACTGATGACGCGGGCGAGTCCCCGAGTGACGTTCGTCATGGGTCTGCACACCGTCAAACCGCCGGATGCGGGTCTGGAGTGGGCATATGACCCAGGCGGTTTCCCCGATGCCATTCCGCAGTGGGCCCGCCAACCGCTAAGGTCCCCGTCGGTGGTGCGTCGTCTGGCGCTCCACCGCGCCCTCGGGGGGAGGGAAGGAAACCGAAGCGATGGAGAACGGTCAGACCGTTCTGCCCCACCAGACCAGGGGACCGGACTCCACCGGCAGCACCGACCTGACGCTGCTGGTGATCGAGAACGATCCAGCGGGCACTTTCACGGTCCCGGAGCTGCTCGACGCCGCCGGGACGCGGGTACGCGTCCGTACCGCGCGCAACCTCACCGAGGCCGGGCGGCTGCTCACGGACGACGTGCACTGCATCCTGCTCGACCTGGCACTGCCGGGAGCGGACGCGGACGACGAGCTGTCCGTACTCCGCCATGTCCTGAAGCTCGCGCCCAGCCATGCCGTCCTGGCACTGGCCCCGGCCGCCCGCCTGGAGAGCGCGACGGACGCGGTCCGGGTCGGGGCACAGGACTACCTGCTCCGCGAGGAGCTGGACGGCAGGCTGCTGAACCGCGCCGTCCGGTACGCGGTGGAGCGCAAGCGCGCCGACACCGCGCACTACAAACTGGCCGAGTCCCGGCTGCGCGCCCAGGAGAACGCCCGCCTGGAGCGCGGCCTGCTCCCCACACCGCTCCTCGAAGGATCGGACCTGCGCTTCGCCGCGCGGTACCGGCCGGGCCGCTCGCGCGCGCTGCTCGGGGGTGACTTCTACGACGTGGTGCGGACCCCGGACGGGACCGTGCACGCGATGATCGGCGACGTCTGCGGGCACGGTCCCGACGAGGCGGCGCTGGGGGTGGAACTGCGTATCGCCTGGCGGGCGTTGACCTTCGCCGGGCTCTGCGGCGACCAGCTGCTCTCCACGCTCCAGCGGGTACTGGAGCACGAGCGGGAGAGCGAGGAGCTGTTCGCGACGCTCTGCACGGTGGACATCGCCCCGGACGGCCGCCGGGCCGGACTCTGCCTGGCCGGCCACCCCGCCCCGCTGGTCTCCCGCGACGGCGGTACCGCGCGGCTCCTCCCGCAGGAGGACGGCGGCCCGGCGCTCGGGCTGCTCCCCCAGGCCCGCTGGCCCCGGCACGAGGTCGAACTCGGCTCGTCCTGGGCCCTGTTGATGTACACGGACGGCTTGATCGAGGGCCGGGTGGGACCGGGCACGCAGCGGCTCGGCCAGGAGGGCATGGTCGAGATGATCGACCGCCAGCTGACGGCCGGCCTGCGCGGCGAGAGCCTGCTGGAGGCGGCGGTGGCAGAGGTCCGCGACCTCAACGGCGACGAGCTGACCGACGACGTGGCCGTACTCCTGCTGGAGCGCCGCGGGGGCACCCGCCTGGGCGGCTAGCCGGTCCTGGGACGAGGGATACCCGGAAACGGCGGACGCCTCGGGATGACGGACGCCCCGGAACGGCGGACGCCCCGGTTGCCATGGGGATCCGGCGCCCTGGGGATGACGGACGCCCCGAGACGACGGACGCCCCGGCCACCGTTCCGGGGCATCCGGGGCGTCCGAGGCGTTTCGTTTGTGCTGCCGGTGATCGGGCGGGGGAAGCCGGGGGTCTACCGCCCGCCGTTGTACGGCCCGTACGGTCCGTCGCTGCTGGAGCCGCCGCGGCGACCGCGGCCGCCGCCCGAGACCTGCCGGACCGCGGGGCGCACGTCCACCATGTAGACGATGGTCGCGATCAGTCCGATGACCGGCAGGAAGGACAGGATCGAGAACAGCCAGTTCACTACGAACGCGATGGCCAGGATGATCAGCCAGAACGGCTTCGTCTGCTTGCTCGCGGCCCGGTACGCGTCCTCCCGGCGGATCGCCGCGTCCACCAGCGCGAACCCGCTGAAGAGGATGAGCGCCAGACTCAACAGCGACATCAACCCTGCGAAACCCTGCATCAGCACTGCACAACACCGCCTGTTCGACCGGCCGCCTACACGGCCACGCTACCGAAAGAACGAGCCGGGCACCCAGGAGGTGCCCGGCTCGGCCCGATCCATCCGTACCCGGTGGGACGGTGAAACGGTGAAGTCCTACTTCCCGGCAGGCGGCGTGTTCTTCTTCGCCGCCGTGCTGCGCGGCGCGGTGCTCTTCCTGGCCGCCGCGGGCTTGGCCTCGGCCTTCACCTCGGACTTCGATCCGGGCGCGGGCGCGGAGGCGGAGGCGGGCTTGGCGGCGGTCCTGGGCTGCGCGATCCGCGACTCGGTCCTGGCGCCGGGCTTCGGCGCGGCCTTGCTCCCGGCCCCCTGCTTCGGCGCGGCCTTGCTCCCGGCTCCCGACTTCGGCGCGGTCCGGGGCGTGGCCTTGCCGGCCGTCCTGGTACCGGGCTTCTGCCTGGCCGGGGCCTCGGGCTCGACGACCGTGCCGAACACGACGATGTCGTCGGCGGCCTCGCCCCGCCACTGCCGTACGGACTGCTCGCCGCGCTCGGCGACCTTCTCGTACGTCTCACGGGCCCGGACCGCGTACTCCGCGGCCACGCCCACACTGCGCAGTGCCAGATCCTGCGCGGTCTCACCGAGCTTCTTCAGGTCGGTGTCGAACGCCCCGATCACCTCGTTGACCTTCGCGGTGACGCTGGCCTGCGCCTCCTTGGCCTGGGTGGTCACGCGGTCCTGGACGTCCTTGGGGTCGGTGTTGCGCACCGCGTCGATACGGGCGGGCGCCTCGGCCTGGAACTTCTCCAGCAGCGCGGGCACCTTGCGGGCCTGCTGCACGGCGAGGTCGGCGGTACCGGCCGCGAAGTAGAGGGGGGTCGGGTCGGTGAGGGTCTTGCGCAGGTCATCGGTGATGGCCATGACTGTGGTCCTCCCGGATCAGTTCTGCTCGTGGTCGTCGTCGCGTACGTCTGGCACGTCACGTACGTCTCGTACATCTCCGTGCGCTTCACGTACTTCACGTACTTCGTGTACTTCACGCACTTCGTCAGCGTCCGTCACTTCAGACGCCTCATGCGCCTCCCGCGCCGCACGCGTGTCGTCCGCTGCCCGCCGGGGCCGCTGGGCGGCACCACTGCCGTCCGCCGGGCCGGTGTCCGCCGTGCCGCGCGGCGCATCCGGTGCGAGTTCGAGCCCGTTCTCCTTGCGGAAGGACTCGTAGATCTGGAGCAGCACCTGCTTCTGGCGCTCGGATATGGAGGGATCGGCCAGGATGACGGCACGCGTCTCCAGCTCGTCCCGCTCCTTCTCGTCAAGGATCCCGGCCTGGACGTACAGGGTCTCCGCAGAGATCCGCAACGCCTTCGCCAGCTGCTGGAGGATGTCCGCACTGGGCTTGCGCAGACCGCGCTCGATCTGACTCAGATACGGATTCGACACCCCGGCGGCATCGGCAAGCTGCCGCAGGGAGAGCTGCGCCGAGCGCCGCTGCTCGCGCAGGTACCCACCGAGATTGCCGACGTTGAGTGATGCCATAGGACGATGCTGCACCCATGTCGCTAACTTTTGCAAGCAGGCGCTTGCAAAAGTGTTACGCGCCACGGTGGCCGGGGGTTGTGACTGAGCACGGTAGGTGTCGTCTGAGCGCGACATATGTCGCATCAGCGTGGTTGATCGTGCCCAAAAGGTCGCACGTTCACGATTACGCCGGTTCGAGGAGCCGCACGACGGGCAGCCCCGTCTCGCCTCCGACTAGGCGCAGGGCAACTTCGGCGCGCGCGGCCAGGTCGAGAGGGGCAACCTGCTGAACTTGAGCGGCGTGGACGATGCGGTCCAAACCCGCTCCGACGAGTGGGGCTGCGGTGCGCAGAGAAGCATGCAGGGCCACCCCTTGCGTGGCTCCGCCGTGCAGCACGATGTTGCGGGTGCGATACAGACGACGCAGCGCGATGCGATAGGTGCCCATGACCTCATTCAGGACGCGGCGCGGATCTGCCAGCAAAGCAGCCATCCGCTCCGCCGCCGGGCGGTCGCTGTGCTTCGTGCGGGCACCCGAGAAGTCGAAGGCGTCCACACCCGAGACGCGCAACACATCGGAGAGGCAAGACGCACGGTCGAGGTTAGTCCTGCATGCCGCAAGGCGCTCGGACAGAGCGTCGGGACTCTGCGGCTTGTGCCGGTGGGCGAGCGCGGTCAACTCGGCCCGGGGCCAAGAGCAGGCGATGATCACCGCAAGACGGTCGGCGGCGACCGCCTTGCCGGAACGCTCAACTTCCTGAGGGTCGTCCGGGTGGGAGAGGAGTGCCTCGACGGCGGCCCAGGCGCCGGCGACGGCAGGCCCGAGAGGGCCCTGGTTGACCGGTGCGGCCAGTTCCAGCGCGTCGTCGATGCGACTGCGGGATTCATGGATGCGGTAGAGGTGCCCCTCGTTGACCAGCGTCAGTACGTCGGCGCCCCTGGCCGGCGGGGTGACGGGAATCGGCTGCGGGTGTCCCGCGACCCAGATGTACGGCAGCGGGACGATGCCCCCACGATTCCGGCGCAGGAACGAGGACCGGGCGACCATGCGCTCGATCATCTGGCGGGCCTGCTCGGCGGCCCCATAGGCATCCAGCGCGGTGAACTGGTATAGGAACCCCCCACCAGACCGAATGCCAGCGGTGTCGTGTCCGTGCTCGCGAAGCCAAGCGATCACTTTCCCCTTTGGCATCCAGTTCGCCAATGGTTCAGCGAGATCTCGCTGCGGAACGCTGTGCAGTGCGATCAGGACGTCGAACGAGCGGGGAGAAGATCGTGCAAGGGCCGCGGCACTCTCGGCGATGCGGACTGTGTCCGCTCGCTCTGCGTACAGCCCCTGCGCCCAGGCCAGCAGATGACTCGCGCTGTACCCGAGGTCCAGCAGATGCGCGGCAACAGTGCGTGAGAACCGCTCAGGGCCGGGGCGACTGCTACCAGCGACGGCGGCAGTCCAGCGCTCCAGGTAGCCCGAGCGTGCGTGATCGACGATCTCCCGCAGACGGCGTCTGGCCGGGCTCGGGTCGGGCAGAGGAGCGCTCAGCAGCGCGGTGATCTCCTTGCGCAGCTCACGCTCGCCCAGCCCCCGGTCCGGGCCGATGAGTGCGCGCAGTTCGGCCCGCTGCCAGTCGCAGGCCGCAGGCGACAGTACGCCCTGGGCTTGCCAGGAACCGGCTTCCCACAGTTCCTCCAGCGCCAGCACCGACCCGATGTCCCACAATCTCCGGGCCCATGGAGTGCCTTCGTCGGTGAAATAGTCGATCATGCGTGCGAGCGCGTGTCTCGCATAGGAGTCGGGTGCGAAGTGTGATGATGCGTTCACGCCGGGTACCGTAGCGGAGCTCTCCCCTGGCGTGCTAATCTCCTGGAAGACTTAAAGGGGCACTCGCCAACTATGGCCACTGCCCCTTTCTTCTTGTCCTCTTTCGGTGATCGCGTCGAGTTGTGAGCATCACGGGAAGACCGGGGCGCAGAGCATCCTGCGCCGACTGGTGAGCACGACATCGTGGCCACCCCCAAGATGGCCTCCCACCGTCGCGTGGGGGAGAACCTCGCGGTCTTCGACTTCGCACTCAGTACCGTCGGCATGGCCGCCATCAGGGAACTCGACGAGAACGCCTCCACGTGGCTGGCGTACGACGACCCGCGGATCGTCGAGATGGTCATACCCTGAACCCGGGCACGGCTGAGAGGACGGTGACAGTGAAGGCGACTGTTTTCCCGCGAGCTGCTCACGTCGTGTCTTGGGAAACTCTCCTCACCGGATGCGGGAAGAAGCCAGCACGTCCAGACGACGTCGCGGTGAACTGGTAGGTACGCGCGTGCTCGAGTATGTCGGCCGGCGGATCGCCATTCTCGATGATGACGGCCTGCCCGGGGAACTCGAGCATGTCGCGGTAAAAGCGCTCCACCACCTGGGAGGTGATGGTGACGTCCTCTCCCACTGGTTCCCGGTAGGTCACCACCGGTGAGTCCAGCACCACGAATCCAAGCCGGGGTCCGGAGACATCGAGGGCATACCGGGCGAGCGCGGTGGTGAACGCGGCGTGCAGAACGGAGCGGACACCTTTGCCTCGACTGGACCGGTCGCGTCCTCCGGCACGGATCTCCGCACCGTACTGGTCGTACTCGGCGTACTCCACAGCCGGCACCTGCCAGGTTTGCAGGGTGCGCTGGAGGGTGCGGTCGAAGGCGGTCAGGAATCTGCTGGGAATATGGCCGGGAGGCCGGTGCGTAGCCAGGGCGCCTGCCCCGTCGAGTCGTGAACGGCGCTCTTCGAGCTCTGCGATGCGCTGTTGGAGGTCGAGTTCCCGCTCCACAGTGGATCGCGCCTGAAGGAGTTCGTCCAGGTGTGCGCGATCGGGGCCGGTCTGGTCCTCCAAGTTACTGATCTCAATAGCCAGTTGATCCATCTGGTTGTGCAGCGACAGGCGGTCCGAGTGAAGCTCCTGAGCCTGGGTACGCAGATCGGCGATGGTGGGCAGCAGGTCGGTGAGCAGGGCGAAGGTCTTGGCCGTCTCGGCCTGAACGGCAGCGTGCAGCTGTGTGGTCTCCTGGGCGCCGTGGCCGGGGTTCTGGTGCTGGGTTTCGGCGCCGCAGAACACGCAGGTGCCGACGCGGAAGTAGCCGAGCAGGCTGCCCGCCTCGGCGACCATGGCGAGCCGGTCGAGGTCGGAACGGTACTGCCGTTCCAGCAGTCCAAACCGCTCCAGAAGCTCGGTGACCTCGGCGAGACGTTCCTCTGTCCGAGCCAGTTCCTTAGTGCTGTGCATACGTTTCGTCACCGCGGCAAGGTGGCGGTCGGCTGCCGCCCGGAGAGCCTGGGACCCCGTGTCGATCGAGGTCTGGATCCGGCGCTGGCGTTCGCGGAGCTGAGTCTGGTTCTCCTGCGTGGTCAGCTTGGCCTGGAGATCGAGCACGATCTGGTCGATCAGGGCGATGTTGCTCTTGTTGAGGCGCCGCTGACCAGGGTTCGGCCCGGTGTCCACGACGGGGTCGTCATCGTTGGTGAGAAGGAACTTCAGGACGGACTTCGCCGCGGTGCGCCCACTGGAGGCAGCCGAGCGGAAGACGGGCGACAACGGCTGCCACATGCGTGTCTCGGTGATGACCGAAAGATGTACGAGATCAGTGAGCCCGAGCGACCGCGTGTCACCGGCCTCGTTCTTGCGGATGCGCACGCCGTCGAGACCGAGCTCACCCAGCAGAAAGAGAGCGAGGCTGTGCGTGCTCCGCGCGGTATGGGTGGCGGTCAGCACAGCGTCGGAGGGCTGGGTGACAAGGTCCCTGAAGTCGCCTCGGTGCAGGTGAACGGCGCCCGA
Organism: Streptomyces sp. NPDC059398; assembly: GCF_042751845.1. Lineage (NCBI taxonomy): Bacteria > Bacillati > Actinomycetota > Actinomycetes > Kitasatosporales > Streptomycetaceae > Streptomyces > Streptomyces sp. NPDC059398. The sequence continues at coordinate 33,836 of NZ_JBHYWP010000020.1, forward strand.
GTCAGGCGTACGCAGCAGGGTGACCACCTGGTCGTCGGGCAGCCGCAGTCCCAGCAGGATCTGGCTGTACCCCTCGGCCTCGGGGATGCGCGAGGGGCTGTCGCCGCCGAGCATGTACCCGATGGACTCGACGATGAAGGACTTCCCGCTGTCCGACGCCCCGTAGACGACGGTGAGGGCGTCGTCGAACTCGACGCGGGCGGTGGGCTTGCCAGAGCCGGCGTAGGTGAGGTGGAGCAGCCGCAGGTCAGTCATGGCGCGCCTCGGATCCGGAAGACTCGGGGCCACCCGCACGGCGGCCGGTGACAGCGTGTGTACCGGCCCGTACGTCCACCCCGGGCGCGTACTCCCGGACGACCCACTCAGCGCGCTGCCGCAGGTTCTCCGCGTAGGAGGACTGGAGCACGTCTACGAACGCGGGGCCCTGACCGGTTGCCAGGTAGGCAAGGCCGTCCGGGCCGGCTTTGATCTCGGCCAGGCCTGCCCGGACGAGCACCAGGAGCGCCTGCTCCAGCACGGCGCGCTTCATTCCCAGTTCGCCCTCCCGGCCGGGGAGGTCGGGGTGAAGGCTGGGCGGCCCGCTGAACTCGCCGCTGTGGAGCAGTGCGTAGTCCAGGAGGACGAGCTCAGCGAGGTCGAGGGGCTCGGGATGGCTTTCTGACAGGAGAGCAAGCGCACGCACCCCCACCTCCAGCGGACTGTTGAGAGGGTTCATGATTCTCCTTCCGGGCACCAGATCAAGCGGTCGGCGTTCGCCAGGTGGTGGCACGCCCCCACTCTGTCCTTGGAGCGGACGAACGGGCTGAGGACCGTCTGTGTAAGGACGATGCTCCCAGCGGCCTGCAGTGCGGCCTGCAAGCGGTCCCACCCCGAGGCGTGGGTGGCCGCGGCGACCTCCACCACGATGTCGTTGATGTCGTCGAGAACCGCCTCAAAGTGCCCTTCGGGCGTGCGGTCGCGTGCGAAGAGCCGCAGTGCCTCGGCGGAGTAGAATGCCTCCCGCTGACGCCGCAGGTGCTCACGGGCCACTGCATGTGCGACGACTTGCTCCAGCGAGCTCATGGACTGGCCCCACCGCTCCCGGTAGACGTCCATCAGCTGCTGGATGTAGCGCGCCTCGATCGGCTGATGCTCCGGCGGGGGAGCCATCGGCTCGGGTCCACCTTCCACCTCCTGATGGGAGAAACGGGCAGACCAGTGAGGCGTTTTGCGGTGCTGCTCAAGCATCCCGTCCATGTCGACGCACTCGAACATGGAAAAGTCCGTCGCCGCCGCGAGCTCCGTCACCTCATGGCGCTTCTCCACGCTGAGGTCGGTGAAGATCTTGTCCGTGGTGGAGGCGAGCTCCTGGAGAAACTTCTCCCGTGCCTCACTGGGCTTGGCGAGCTGGCGGACGAGTCCCCGGGAAATGATGGGCGCGGTGAAGACGTAGCGGCTCGGAACCGTGAAATGCCGATCAACCGCCGCAGCGAACATCTTCCGAATTTCGTGCGCGGCAGTCCCCCACGCCAGCCCGTTGCTGTAGTGCTTGCACTGGTAGTTGTGCCACTCGCCTTCCAGCCGCTGCGGGGTGAGGTAGCCCGCTACGTCGATGCCGTGATCGCCCGAACCGCCATGCCGTTCGACGAGGTGATAGTCCACGTCCAGTGCCGGCACCCACTCCTTGACGAACTCCTCGAACTGATCGGGGTCGTAGAGAATGACGAGCTGCTTCGGGGAGGGCAGAGGCATCGTGCGCAGCTGCGGAGGCAACAGCGTCAGAGGCTGCCGGTCGACGCTGCCGCTCGCCACGCACTCCTCGTCCACACCGCCCCCGTTTCCATAGCCCGGTGATCACCGACCGCGACACCGTGATATCACCACCGTGACGTTCCCCGGAAGACCGGGTCCAACTCTGGCAGGGCTGCCTCAATCGAAGCTGGACACGTCCTGTGCCGCCCAGCAGGAGGACAGCACCGTGAACCGGGGTACAGGGTTCGGCGACGTACACCCTCAGACGTGGCCCGGGGGGGTCCCCGAGGGGCATGGTCAGGGCCGCGAGCGTGAACCGGCCGATCTCTTGATCCGCGACGTGCCAGGTTCTGGATCGGCAGACTGCGCTCATCTCCAGTGTCCCGGATGCGCCCTGCTCGGCACGTTGTCTGCGACCGCTGCCCTCAGCGGCGTCGAGATCCATGCGGGTCGACGCAAGTAGATGCTGAGCGCACGGTCGTCCTCACGTAACCGCTGCACAAGCGGGGCCAGGAACTCCCGCGCCTCGTCCAGCTCCGTTGTTGCGAGCAGGCCCTGCTGAATACGGCCGGCAAGAAGAAGACCTCCAAGCCCTACACCGTGCCGTCGCAGGGGCTTCCCGGTGGGCGCTGGGCGCATTTTCGCGGAGCGGCATTGCCCGGTTCCGGGCCTGCACGATGGCAACGTCGTCACCGCTGGTGGTGCGGGCGTCGAGTCTGACATGGTCATGACGTACCAGAGGGGGCGGGCCTCTCACGAAGGTCTGGTCAAGGGAGAAGGCGGTGTCTCGAACTTCTCCGGCACCTGCCACCGGTTCTCCCACGGCCGTCATGACGAGTGGATGGGCCCCGATGGCCTCTTCTTTGCGGCGGAGTCGTCGCTGACCACGACGCGACACCCGTCCAGCGCCATACGCTGGGCGCATGGCTGAATCGTTGCCTCCCGTGGTCACGGGCGTGTCTGCGGGTCGGTGGCGGTCGGGCAGCCGGTTCGCGACGCGCCTGGGACGCCGTACGCTGCTGGACTCGTCGTACCTGCTGACCGCACCGGTCAGTGCCGCGTTCGGCCTGTTGCTGGTGCTCGGCTCCCTGTGTCTCAGCGCTGTCGGGCCGCTGTCGTCACCAGTCAGGGCTGTCGCTCCGGAAGTGGCGCGGTGGGCGGCCGACGTGGAACGGTGGCGGATCGCCGTGGTGCGCTTCGGGGCGGGCGAGGCACAGGGCGCACGCCGGCGTCCGGGGCAGGCGTCCGATCCGGGGCTGTGGCTGGACGTGGCGCACACGCTGCTGGTGATCCCGGTCGTCGTGGTCACGTCGGTGGTGACGGTGCTGTGGTGGTTCGTCGGCCTGGCCGCAGTCACGGTTGCGCTACGCAACCCGTACGCGACGTCCGACGCACTGCGGCCGATGAACCTCTATGCGGGCAGTTCCCAGTCCCACGTCGCACTGAGCCTGGGGCTGACCTCGCCCGGCCAGCGGATCGCCTTCGGCGTCACGGTCGGCCTGCTGACGCTGGCCACCCTGCCGCTGGTGACGCGCGCGTGCGTCACCGCCCAGGCCGGGCTGGGGAAGATCCTGTTGTCCGACCTGTCAGCGCTGCACCGCAGGATCAGCGGGCTGGAGCAGGAACGGGACACCGCCCGCGCACAGACCCTCGCCACGGTGACGACCGAGGCGGCGGCCCTGCGCCGGCTGGAACGCGATATTCACGACGGCCCCCAGCAGCGGCTGATTCGACTGGCGATTGAACTGGGCCGCGCCCAACGCCACTTCGACAGCAGACCGGACACCGCCCGGGAGGCGCTCGCCGACGCGATCGTTCAAGCACAGGAGACGTTGGAGGAGTTGAGAGCCCTGTCGCGCGGGATCGCCCCGCCGATACTCTCCGACCGGGGCCTGCCGACGGCGCTCACCGCACTGGCTGAGCGCAGCGTCGTACCCGCCGGTCTCGACCTCGTGCCCCTGAACCGCCGGCCCGATCCCGCAGTCGAGACGGCTGCCTATTTCGTGGTGGCCGAGGCCCTGACCAACGTGGCCAAGCACAGCCACGCCCAGCGGTGCACGATCGGCATGCGCCACAGTCAGGGGCTCCTGCGGGTCTGGGTGACGGACGACGGCCGCGGTGGAGCGGCCATGGCCAAGGGACACGGCCTGCGCGGCCTGGACGACAGAGTGCGCGCGGTCGGCGGCCGGCTGCTGACGTCCAGCCCCGACGGCGGCCCCACGACGATCACCGGAGAACTTCCATGGCTCTGACCTCGGCCGAATCGGCTCCCGGACCGACTCCCGCATCGGCTCCCGAATCGGCCGGTGGAGCACCGCCGGACCACGCGGCCGTCCGTCCGCTGCGGATCGTCGTGGCCGATGACGCGGTACTGCTACGGGAAGGCCTGGTCCGCCTGCTCGCCGATGACGGCCACCAGGTGGTCGCGGCCGTCGGTGACGGCCCTGCCCTGGTCCAGGCCGTACTCACCCATCGCCCGGACGTATCGATCGTCGACATACGGATGCCGCCGACCCATACGGACGAGGGCCTGCGCGCGGCGATCGATGCCCGCGCGCAGCTGCCCGGCACCCCCGTCCTGGTACTCAGCCAGTACGTGGAGGTGTCCTACGCCGCCGAGCTGCTCGCGGACGGGTCGGGCGCGATCGGTTATCTGCTGAAGGACCGGGTCGCCCGGGTCGAGGAGTTCCTGGACACCCTGGACCGGGTCGCCCGCGGGGCGACCGTACTCGACCCCCAGGTCGTCTCCCAGCTTCTGGCCGGGCAGCGCCGCGCTGCCCCACTGGAGGCGCTGACCGTACGGGAGCGTCAGCTCCTGAGCCTGATGGCCGAGGGCCACTCCAACACGGCCATCGCCCGGCAACTGGCGCTCTCCAACAGCGCGGTGGAGAAGCACATCGGCAACGTTTTCGCCAAGCTCGGCCTGCCGCCCGACGGCACTCAGCACCGCCGAGTCCTCGCCGTCCTCGCCTATCTCCGCTCCTGACCTGGCCCGTCCGCCGATGCCCGGCGAGGCGTCACAGGCCGCCTTCGTAGAACCCCAGGAGTGCCGGCGCCGGCTCCGCGGCGGTACCCGCGTTGGCCACTGCGATGACGAGCACCATCAGCGCGAGCAGGGCCGAGAGAACGCCGAACGACCTCATCGTGCGCCGGGTCCGCCCGTCCGGCCGGGCCGTCGCGGCGAATCTCCGCCACGCCAGCACGCTCAGGCCGATCAGGGCGACCGCCACGGCGGACGCCAGTACGGCGAGCACCGCGTGGTACCGGCCGAAGTCGTCGACCATCACCTTGAGGGCAGCCGCGTTCTGGCCGTGCGTGCTCGGGTAGTGGGCCAGGCCCTGCTTGATCTGATCGACCGCACCGGCGAATCGGCCGCTGGGGGCACCGAGCGGGAGCAGCCCGGTCGCCGAGGAGAAGGGTGCCATCGCGCCTTGGACATTCGCCATCAGCGCCGCCAGCGACACCAGCGCGAGCACGCTGACGAGGACGGCAGCCAAGGCGAGGCCCCTGCCCTCGGCCCCGGGACCACCGGACGCCCCGGGACCACCGGACGCTCCGGGACCACCGGGCCTCAAGAACGCCTTCCAGAGCCTGACCGCGAGGGCGACGAACACGATCAGCAGGGCCGCCGCCAAGACGCCCTTGACCACGTGGAAGCGGAACCAGTAGTCCACAACCCTCTCCAGGTCAGGGGGAAATCTCCGGTTCCCGGACTTCCAGTACCTGACGAACGCCGGGCTCAGGGTGTCGACGAGGTTCCGCTGCGAGGAGAACCCGTCCTCCGTCCCGATCGCCGCCAGCCTGCCCGGGACGAGAACGAAGGCGGCACCGAGCGTCACGGCGAGCACGACGAGCACGGCCGGCGCCCGACCGGGCACCTTCGCAGATCGCGGCAGGGCCTTATGAGTGTGCATGGAGGGTCCTTCGGCTCGATCGGGCACGGGGCAGCCCGAACCATGTGCCGGGCGGCCCCCTCGTCATGCCGGTCACGATGTCGCGCCGTCGACCACCCCGTCACTGAGGTATGCCATCCACTTGGGGTGTGGCCCGCCACACCCCCGGCCGAGCAGAGACGATGCAGCCCGTCGCGGCACGGCGGCACTTCGCTCGCCCGGACCGCGCACGGTGCGGTCGGCTCTGCTGGAGTGGCGCTTCACCGTCGACGGCCACGAAGCCTTCGGCCGGAATCTCGCCTTCCGGGCCGCCCGGTCCTGGCCCTGCTCGCCTCGCGGACCGACACGCCGCTCGCCTCGCGGACCGACACGCCGCTCGCCTCGCGGACCGACACGCCGCTCGTCTCGCGGACCGACACGCCGCGACAACTTGCCTGCGGAAATTGAGTTGTCGAACCTCCTACCCCCGCGGGCTCGTCGCCCTATGGTTGGCCGATGGGCGCACACCGAATTGACCGACCGGCCGATCTCGACGTGGTCCGTGCGTCCTACGACCGGGTGGCCGACAACTACGCCGAGATGGTCGCGGCGACGGGAATGGGCGACATCCGTCGCCATCCCTGGCTCAAGGCATCGATCGACATCTTCGCCGACACCGTGAGCGGACTCGGGCCCGTCCTCGACGTCGGCTGAGGGCCTGGAACGGTGACCGCCTACCTCGCCGAACGCGGTCTCGACGTGTCCGGAGTCGACCTCTCGCCCGGCATGATCGAAAACGCCCGGCGTCGGTATCCGCACTGCCGCTTCAGCGTCTCCTCCGCCACCGAGCTGAGCCTCGAAGAGGCGTCCCTCGGCGGCGTACTCGGGTGGTGGTCACTGTTCAACCTCCCGCGCAGCGTCCTCCCCCAGGTCCTCGCCCTGTTCGCGCGGGCGCTGAAGCCGGGCGGACACCTCATCACCGGAACGCACGTCGGCGACGAGGACGCGGTACGCACGGAGGCCTACGGAGGTGTGGCCGTCCGCTGGACGACGCACAAATGGCGGCCGGAACAGTTCGTCGACTTGATCGAGCAGGCCGGACTACGCCCCGTCGCCGAACTTCAACTCCCGGCAAATGAGTTCAGTGGGCCGGGTGTGGTCGTCATGGCCAAGCGCCCCGCCTGAGGCCGAGACGCCGAAGGCAGCCAGGGGCTCGTGCCGGGACCCACGGCCTGACGCCCCACCAGGCCATCGGGGAAGAACCGCCCCCGACCGCCCCCGGAAGGCACAGTTGCCCCGGCCCATGGTGCGCACTAAGGTCGCTGGGATGACTGCCGGGTCGGCCAAGGGCCATTCACGAGTGGGACGCCCGGCCTCCGCGTGAGCGCGAGGCGGGCAAGAGCCCCGCCCGCCTTCCATGTCTTTCGTACCGACGCCCTCGCACGGCGTCCTACCCAGCGGATTCAAGACCTGGAGACATGCCTCGGATGCCACTCGAACAACAACAGCAGGACGCGTACCCCACGTCGGCGACGGCCGGCGTCCAGTTGAACCACACCGCCATCTACGCCAGTGACCGTCACTTGTCGGCCGAGTTCATCGCGACGATCCTGGGTCTGGAAGTCAGCGCCCCGTTCGGCCCCTTCCTGCCGGTCGACCTCGGCAACGGCGTGACGCTCGACTACTACGAGAAGCGTGACGAGCCGATCCAGCCCCAGCACTACGCGTTCCTCGTTCCCGATGAGCAGTTCGACGGCATGATCGCCCGTCTGGACGCGGTTGGGGTCATCTACTACGCCGACCCCGGCCACACCGAGCCCGGCCGGATCAACCGTCTCTTCGGCGGACGCGGCGCGTACTTCGACGATCCGGAGGGCCACAACATGGAGATCATGACCCGGCCCTACATCCGCCCCTAGAGGGCCGCCCGGCCGTGAAGGCGCCGCAGGTCACGGCCCCCGCCCTGCCCACACGTGTCCAGGGCAGGGCGGCGCGGCCGCGGCCCCTGTCGGTGGGATGTCGGTGCTCAGCGGCGGTGGCCGGTGATCCGTCGGTGATGTGTCGGTGCGCGAGGGGATGGTGGGTGCCAGGCCGCTCCCCCCGGGGTCGCCGCCACCGTCATGCCGTTTCCGGTCGAAGGAGCCTGCCCCCATGCCGCCGATGTCCTCCGCCCCGCCCTGGGATGTTCACCGACTGCCGCGTGCCGAGGGGCGTGTCTTCCTGGTCACCGGGGGCAACGCGGGGATCGGGTACTTCATCGCGGAGCAGCTCTCCGCGACCGGGGCCACCGTCGTGCTGGGCTGCCGGGATCCCGCGCGCGCCGAAGCCGCCCTTGCCTCGATCCGCTCGCGGGTGCGTGGTGCGGAGGTGCGGGCCGTACGGATGGATCTCGCGGACCCGGCGTCGCTCGGGGCGGTGACGGAATCCTTGGGCGTACGTGCTCTCGACGCCGTGGTCCACAATGCCGGTGTCGCGCTGGACGACCCGCCCCGCCAGGAGACCGGGGACGGGCATGAGCTGATGTTCGGCACGAACCACCTCGGGCATTTCGCGCTGACCGGGCTGCTGATGCCGCTGCTGTCGGCCGCCCCTGCGGCGCGGGTCGTGACCGTCGGCAGTTTCGCGGCGAAGTCGGAACGGCTGGACCTGGACGACCTCCAGTCACGCCGGGACTACCGGGCCAAGCGCACATACGGGCGGTCCAAGCTGGCCCAGATGTATTTCGGGCTCGAACTGGACCGCCGTCTGCGCGCCGCCGACAGCCCGGTCGAGAGCGTGGTGGTCCATCCCGGCGGTGCGCTGGACTCCCTCACCCCGCCCCGCCCGCCGGTCCATACGCGGAGTCTCGGCGCCCGGCTCGGCGCGGCGCCCGTGGGTCTTCTCGTCCAGGGCAAGCACGCCGGGGCCTGGCCGGCGGTGCGGGCGGTACTCGATCCGGCCGTCCACGGTGGGGAGTTGTGGGGGCCACGCGTCTTCGGCCTGCGGGGCGCACCCCGGCGGGAAGCGGTGTGGAGCCATCTGACCGACAGCGCTGTCGCGGCACGGCTGTGGGAAACCAGCTGCCGGCTGACCGGCGTCGATCCCGGCGAGCAGCTGCGGGGGTAGCGGGAGGGTCCGGCCGTCTCACTGCGCCGGCGTGTGCGTCGTCCCCCCGGAGAATTCCTCGGTGCCGAGTACCCGCAGCAGTTCCAGCCGCTCGCGTGTCTCGGCGTCGGCCGGGGTGAGGACCAGGAGCATCTGCCCCTGGTCGGGTGTGACCAGGGTTTCGCAGTCCATCAGCAGGCTGCCCACCCGTGGGTGCAGCAGGGTCTTGCGGTCGGCGCGCCTGACCGCCACCTGGTGCTCGGCCCAGAGCCTGCGGAAGTCGCCGCTCGCCGCTCGCAGCCGGTCGACGAGTCCGGTGACCACAGGGTCACCGGCCCGCCGGCCGGCGGTCGCGCGCAGGTCGGCCACGAGCTGACGGGCGTGTTCCTCCTGCTCGGCGACCGGTCGGCCGTCGCGGGAAGCGGGGTCGGTGAACCAGCGGTACACGACGTAGCGCCGGTCGCCCGAGAGGCCGGTGTGGTCGCCCGCCAGCAGGACGGAGGCCCGGTTCTGGGCGAGTGCCTCGCCCAGGTCAGAGAGGACCACGGCCGGGGTGTCGCCGAGCAGGTCGAGCATCCGCACCAGGCCGGCGCGGGCCAGCCTGGCCACCGCGTCGACGGGCGGTGGCCGGTGGCCGGCCAGGTGGAAGAGATGGCCGCGCTCGTCGTCGGACAGCCGCAGCGCCCGGGACAGCGCACCGAGCAGCTGGGGCGAGGGCTGACTGCTGCGGCCCTGCTCAAGACGGACCACGTAGTCCACCGACATACCGGCGAGCATGGCCACCTCCTCCCGGCGCAGACCGGTGGTACGGCGGCGGGGACCGTCGGAGATACCGACGTCGGAGGGGCGGATCGCCTCACGGCGGCGGCGCAGGAAGTCGGCGAGCTGGTCCCGTTGCATGGCTCCATCGTCGCCCGCGGCGGGCGGGCCGATCCAGGGAGTGGCGCTCCCATGATGAACACTCCGCTGCCGTACGGCGCCGCACAGGCGCAAGGTGGGGAGAAGATCCATGGCGAAGGCCACGAAGGCTCCGAATGCCATGAATGCTACGAACACCGCAAAAGTAATGAACACGACGGACGGAAGAGAACGTGATGCAGACACGGACACTGGGCAGTACCGGTCCCGCCGTCTCCGCGCTGGGCCTGGGCGCGATGGGGATGTCGGGCGCCTACGGAGAGGCCGACCGTACGGAGAGCATCGCCACCGTGCACGCCGCGCTGGAGGCCGGTGTCACGCTGATCGACACCGGCGACTTCTACGCCATGGGCCACAACGAACTGCTGCTCGCCGAGGCGCTGCGCGGACGGGACCGGGACAGCTACCAGCTGAGCGTCAAGTTCGGTGTGCTGCGCGGCCCCGACTCCGGGTTCGTCGGTGTGGACGGCCGGCCCGAAGCGGTGAAGAACTTCCTGGCCTACTCGCTCAACCGGCTCGGCACCGACCACGTCGACATCTACCGTCCGGCCCGGCTGGACCCGGCGGTCCCGATCGAGGAGACGGTGGGCGCGGTCAAGGAGATGATCGACGCCGGGTACGTACGGCACCTCGGCCTCTCGGAGGTCGACGCGGCGACGGTCCGCCGGGCCCACGCCGTGCACCCGGTCGCCGACCTGCAGATCGAGTACTCGCTGATCTCCCGCGCCGTGGAGGCGGAGGTCCTGCCCACGCTCCGGGAACTCGGCATCGGCCTGACCGCGTACGGGGTGCTCGGCCGTGGCCTCATCTCCGGGCACTGGTCGGCCGGTCACACCGCGGGTCCCGGCGACAGCCGCGGCTCCAGCCCGCGGTTCGCCGACGGGAACGTGGAACACAACCTCGCCCTCGTGGAGGCGCTGCGCCGGGTGGCCGGGGCGAAGGGATGCACCGTCGCCCAGCTCGCCATCGCCTGGGTGGCCGCGCAGGGCCGGGACATCGTGCCGCTGGTCGGCGCCCGCACCCGCGAGCGGCTGTCCGAGGCACTGCCGGCGTTGGCGGTCGACCTCACCGCCGACGACCTCGCCGAGATCGAGAAGGCGGTACCGGCGGGCGCGGCGCGCGGGGACCGGTACCCGTCCCCGCTCATGTCCGGCCTCGGCGTGGGGAACTGAGAGCCGTCCGGTCGGGCATACGGCACCGGCCCGTAGAAACTCCCCAAGAGACATCCACTCAAGAAACAGAATCCCTCATGGGCACCCCTTATAGGAATCCCTTCAGGAAGCCCATATAGGCAACCCCTATAGCACCCGCTGTTCTTACGTCTTTGCCCCTGGCTCTTTCGCGGACGTACCGTCGAACACATCGATGGGACGCCACCGCGATTTCTCCGGAACTCTTCCCCAGAATTCGCGCTCCGCGCACATCGAAACTTTTTCCGTCGAGCGGATACATACGCCATGGAGAGGACCGGTGGCATGACCACAGTCGGAGAGACATCAGGAAAGCGGGATTTCCCGGGAAACCTGGAACTCGCGGGAAAGCGGGCCCTGGTCACCGGCGGCTCCCGTGGGATCGGGGCGGCCGTCGTGCGCCAGCTCCTGGACGCGGGCGCCGAGGTGCTCACGACCGCCAGGTCGGCGACGAGCACGGTGCCGGAGGGGGCCGGCTTCGTGGCGGCCGATGTACGGACACGGGCCGGGGCCGAGGCGATCGCCGCAGCGGCGCAGGAGCGGCTCGGCGGGGTGGACATCCTGGTCCACAACGCGGGCGGGGCGGCGCCGCGCGAGGGCGTCGCGGCCATCTCGGACGAGGAGTGGCAGGACGCGCTGGACCTGAACTTCCTGGCGTCGGTACGGCTGGACGCGCTGCTGGCACCGGGCATGCGGGAACGGCGCTCCGGGACGATCGTCCATATCTCGTCGGCCGCGGTCCTCACCCCGGTCGGATCGTTCCTGCACTACGTGGCGGCGAAGGCGGCCCTGGAGACCTACAGCCAGGGGCTGGCATCGGAGCTGGCCCCGTCCGGCATCCGGGTCAACACCGTGTCCCCGGGCAGAACCGCCACCCCCGGCGGCGTGGCGACCCGGGAGCAGTGGGCGGAAGTCACCGTACGCATGGGCGGGGCGCCGGCCCTGACCAACGCCGACGACATGCCGCCGCTGGGGCGCGAAGGGCAGCCCGACGACATCGCCAACGCGGTACTTTTCCTGGTGTCCGGGCGGGCGAGCTGGCTGACCGGGAGCAATATCATCGTGGACGGCGGAGAATTCCCACGGGGGTAACTCAACGAGGGTAACTCAAGCAATCAAGAAAAGTCGCTTTCGTGGAATCCGGTTACGGAAGAATCCGGCTACGGAAGAACGAATTCAGCGGCGGGCCTGGACCAGCTCTCCTGGCGCAGCAGTTCAAGCAGCGCCGTCTCCGCCGGGCCCGCACCCTGCCGCAGTACGGCGATGACGGGCTGGGACACGGCGGGGGACACCGGGCGTACGAGGTGCTCGTGGCCGTGCGGCACCGTGGAGGCCGGGACGAGCGTGACCCCCAGCCCGTGGGCGGCCCAGCGCACCGCTGTCGCCGTCTGGGACACGCGGGCGGCCGTGACCGGGGTCAGGTCGTTCTCCCGCAGCACGTTCAGGAGCACACCGTCGAGCGCGCTGTCACGGTCGAACCTCACCCATGGCTCCCCCGCCAGCTCGCTCAGCTCGACCCGGTCCGCGGCGAGTTGCCGGTGCCCGGCGCCCAGCACCACGGCGAACTCCTCGTCGCCGAGGTGGTGGGCGTCGGCGGGGCTCTGGTCGCATGCCGCCATCAGGGCGAGGTCCAGCACACCCCGGCGGCAGAGCCGGTCCAGCTCGGCTGAGCTCGGCTCCTCGAAGACGGTGACCTCCAGCTGCGGGAAGCGGCGGCGCAGCGCACCCAGCGCGCCGGGCAACTGCCGTGTACCGAAGCCCATCTGAACCGCGACCACCAGCTCGCCCGCGACATCGTCCGCGCCGGCCCGCGCGGTCGCCCTCGCCCGCCGCGACGCGTTCACCGCGACCTCCGCCTCCCGCAGGAACGCCCGGCCGACCATGGTGGGCACCAGCCCGGTCGGCGTGCGGGCGAAGAGCTTCACACCGAGTTCCCGCTCCAGGCCGCGGATCTGCTGGGACATGGACGGCTGGGCGACATGCAGCAGTTCCGCCGCCGCTGTCACCGAGCCCTCCTCGGCGACGGCCAGGGCGTACTCGTACTGACGAAGGCTCATCGGCTCCCGCTCTCATCGCCGCGGTGGACCGTGGCCCACCGTGCCGCACGCGTCGCGACGAGAGTACGAACAAGGGCGGCCGCGGATTTACTCCGGGCCCAGGTGCAGGTGCAGGTACAGGCCCAGGTCCGGTAGGCCCGGATCCGGATACAGGCCCGGGTCCGGGTTCAGCATCGGCTCTTGAGTGACTGACTCAGTCAGTCTAATGTGACCGCATGCGTGGACGGATGCCGATGCGGCCCCTGGAGGAGATCGCCGACGCGGCGGTGCGGGTGTTCCTGACGCGGGGGTTCCGGTCCGCCGGTATCTCCGATGTCGCGGACGCGCTCGGGCTGAGCCATGGCGCCGTCTACACCTACGCGAAGAGCAAGCAGGCCCTGCTCCACCTGGCACTCGTGCGGGTGCTGCGGCCGGACGAGGTCGCCGGTCTCGCTGTGCCGGTGCCCACACCGGAGGCCAAGGAGGTCATCGCGCTGGCCGAGTCCTGGGCGGGCGACCGGGCCGCGCTGCCGCTGCTGGCCAGGGTGTCGGCCGGTCCGCCCGGACTGCCGGCCACCGCGGAACTGGGCTCCGTGGTGGACGAGTTGTACGCGTTCGTCGAGCAGAACCGCCTGGTGCTGCAACTGGTCGAGAGCTGCGCCGAGCAGCTGCCCGAGCTGGCCCAGTGGTACTTCGTGGAGCGGCGGCGCGCGATCGTCGGCCGGCTCTGTGCGTATCTGAACGCCCGGATCACGGCCGGAGTGCTGTGCCCGGTCCCCGATGTGCCGGCAGCCGCCCGGTTCGTCGTGGAGACGGTCGCCTGGTTCGCCATGCACCGGCACCACGACCCGGACTCCCGGATGCTGACCGACGAAGGCTGCCGTCGCACCGTGCACCAACTGCTGGTGGCCGCGTTCCCCCCTGTGGAGGCAAGCCATGGCAGACACCGCTGAACGCGCCTTACCGAGTACACACTCCGACCCCGGCCGCGCGGCGATGGCGTGGCGCCCGGTGCTGCTGGTCGCCACGGCCGTGGCGGTCGTACACCTGGCGGTCGCCACCCGGTACGGCTGGCACCGTGACGAGTTCTACTTCGTCCTGTGCGGCCGCCATCCGGCATGGGGTTACGCCGACCAGCCGCCGCTGACCCCGTTGCTGGCCCGGTTCGCCGCCGAACTGCCCGGTGGTGTGCTGCCGCTGCGGGTCCTGGCGGTGGCCGCGCAGACCGGGTGTGTCGTGCTCGCGGCCCTGCTCGCCGCCGAGTTCGGCGGTGGCCGCCGCGCCCAGACCCTCACGGCCGCCGCGATCGCGTCCTGCCCGGCCTTCGTGGCCGCTTCGCTGCTGTTCGGTACGACGGTGGTGGACCAGGTCGTATGGACGGCACTGCTGGTGCTGGTCGCCCGCGCGCTGCGGCTGCGTACCGCCGGTTCCTGGCTGGCCGCCGGGGTGACGGCGGGCGTCGGCCTGGAGAACAAGGACACCGTGGCCGTTCTGCTGGCCGGGGTCGTCGTCGGTCTGGTGCTGCTGCGGCGCGAGGCGCTGCGTACCACCGGGCCCTGGCTCGCCGCCGTCGTGACGCTCGCACTCGCCGCGCCGAACGTGGTCTGGGACGCCCTGCACGGCTGGCCGAACCTGCGGATGGCCCGGGTGCTCGCCGCCGGGGAGGGCGGGCCGCTCGGCTCGCTTGAGCAAGTCCCGGTGCTCGCTCTGTTGTTGGCGGGCCCTCTGCTGGTCGCGCTCTGGGTGCTGGGCGTGCGGTGGCTGGCGTCCCCGGCCGGGCGCGCCCACCGGTGGGTGCTGGTCGTCGCGGCGGTGTCGGTCGTGGTGTTCACCGCGAGCGGCGGCAAGGCGTACTACCCGGCGCCCGCACTGGCCGGGCTGTTCGCGGCGGGCGCGGTACGGGTCGAAGCGGCGGAGCGGTCCCGGGGCCGGGTGGGTCGCGTGGGATGGGTAGGTCGGGTGGGCCGGGTGGGCCGGGTGGAATGGGTGGGCCGGGTGGGGCGGCCGGTGACGCTGGGGGTCTCGGCGCTGCTGGCGCTCGTGATCGGGCTGCCGGTCCTGCCGGTGCATGCGTCCGGTGTGGTGCAGCGGGTGAATCCGACGGTCATCGAGACGTACGGCTGGCCGGGGTTCGTCACACAGGTACGGCGGGCCGCCGCCACACTACCGCCCGGAACACCCATCTTCACCAGTAACTACGGCGAGGCGGGCGCGCTGACGATCCTGGGTCCGGCCCAGGGCCTGCGGCAGCTGGTGGTGAACGGACAGAACCAGTACGCGCTCTGGGGTCCGCCGTCCGGACGGCCGGATGTCGCGCTCTGCGTGGGCGAGTTCAGCCCCGCCGCACTGCACCGGGCATGGGCCCGGGTCACGGAGGTCGCTCCGGTCCGGATGGGAGGAGTGAAGGACCAGGAGACGCAGTTCCACGCGGCGATCTACGTCTGCCGGCAGCCGCGCGGCAGCTGGGACCGGCTCTGGCCCTCCCTCGTCCACTACAGCTGAGGCCGCACCGCCCCCACGGCCCCGTCCACTACAGCTGAGGCCGCACCGCCCCACGGCCCGTTCACGACAGCTGAGGCGGCCGCCCCGCGACGCGCCCGGGGTTACGCCTTCGGGGCCTGGGAGATCCGCACCACGTTCCCCGAGGGATCCCGGAACGCGCAGTCGCGCGGGCCCCAGGGCTGGTCGATGGGCTCCTGGAGCACCTCGGCGCCGGACGCCAGCACCGTCTCGAACGTCGCGTCGAGATCGTCGGAGCAGAAGACGATGTTCGGCAGGACGCCCTTGGTGAGCAGTTCCTGGAGGGCGTCCCCGTCGGCCTGGGACCGTCCTGCGTGCGGTTCCGACAGCACGATTTCCAGGCCCGGCTGGGACGCGCTGCCCAGGGTGACCCAGCGGAATCCGCCCGATGCGACGTCGTTGCGCGATTCGAGGCCGAGCGCGTCGCGGTAGAAGGCGAGGGCCTCGTCGACGTCGTTGACGGTGATGTGGCAGTACTGGAGAGCGATGGTCATGCGGACCAAGCTAAGGGCTGTCCCGTCCGGACGGGCCGGTCAATCTCCGTCCGGACGGGCCGGGAAACCCCTGGTCGGCCGGGTTCGGACCTTCGCGATGCACGCGGGCATCGCCGTGACGGCGCCGTGCTCCCGGGCCCGGTACGCGGTGGGCGACTCCCCCACGAGTTCGCTGAAGCGCGAGCTGAACGAGCCGAGCGACGTACAGCCGACCTCCATGCACGCGTCGGTGACCCGTGTGCCACCGCGCAGCAGGGCCATCGCCCGCTCGATACGGCGGGTCATGAGATAGCTGTACGGAGTCTCGCCGTAGACGGCGCGGAACTGCCGCGAGAAGTGTCCGGGCGACATGAGCGCGTGCCGCGCCAGGGTCGGCACGTCGAGCGGACGCGCGTACTCCCTGTCGATCAGATCCCGGGCCCGGCGCAGATGCACGAGGTTCTCAAGATCGCGCGGTTTCATGGGTCCCAGATTACCGATCCTGTTACCGGTCCTGGTGCTCCACCGGCCTGGAAACCCGCAGCCGGCCCGGCGGTGGGGACGCCCGGGAGCCGGTGTGGTGCATCGTGGCGGGGGCGCACCGTGCGGCCGAGGGGGAAGAGTGCTGGAGGACGTCTGCCGTGACCAGTCAGAAGGAACGCATGCTCGCCGGGGAGTTCTATCTGCCCGACGATCCCGAACTGGTCGCGGACGCGCTGCGGGCGGCCGTGCTGAGTGAGCGGTTCAACAGCAGCGCGCCCACCGACCCGGCGGGCCGCCGGGCGGCGCTCACCGAACTGCTCGGCTCACTCGGCGAGGATGTGGAGGTCCGGCCGCCCCTCCGGGTGGACTACGGCAGCAACATCACCATCGGGCCGCGCACCTTCGTCAACTTCGGCGCCGTCTTCCTCGACGTGGGGACCATCACCATCGGCGCCGACGTACAGATCGGTCCGAACGTCCAGCTCCTCACCCCGACCCATCCGATCGACCCCGGGAAGCGCCGCGCCAAGTGGGAGGCGGCGGAGCCGGTCACCGTCGGGGACAACGTCTGGCTCGGTGGCGGCGTCATCGTCTGCCCGGGGGTGACGATCGGCGAGAACACCGTGGTCGGGGCGGGCTCGGTCGTCACCAAGGACCTGCCGGCGAATGTCGTCGCCGTCGGCAGTCCGGCCCGTGTGATCCGTACGATCAACCAGGTCGAAGAGGTCTGAGGTACGGGCCTGAGGTGCGGGCCTGCTGCACCGGCCTGAGGTACGGGCCTGGGGTACGGGCCAGGGGTACGGGCCAGGGGTACGGGCCAGGGGTACGGGCCTGGGGTACGGGCCAGGGCGCCGGTCAGAGAGGCAGCCGGTACTGCCACCAGCGGTGGCTGATCCGCAGCTTGGCCGACTTGAGCGCCAGGCCCAGCACCTCGTCGTCCACCTCGCGGACCCGGAAGGACTCGACCGAGGGGTGGTCCTCGCGGATCTGCTCGACGAAGTCCGCCACCAGGGAGCCCAGTTCGGGTGCTTCGACGCCGTGGTGGGCGACTCTCTCGACGTACACCTCGGGGCCGGCGACCACTGTGGCGATCCGGGCTGCCGTACGCCCGTCGGCCGTCAGCAGTTCCAGGCCCTGCCACCCGGTGCCCCGGGGCGCCCGGCGGGTCCGTACCGGCGGCAGGCCCTCGGGGCGCTGCCAGCGGGACAGCGCCGACACGCCCCACTTCCGGCCCAGCTCCCGGTGGACCGAAGCCTCCAGCTCGGCCGCCGCGCGGGCGTCCAGCTCGGCGCCCGTGTCACCCCGGTCCAGCCAGTCCAGCGCCCGGAATCCGGCCGCTCCGGCCGCGTCGGCCGCCGCCCGGAAGAGGGCGACCAGGGCCGCCTCCTCGTCCCCCGTACCGTCCGGTTCCGCGACGGAGCCGTGGACGATGCGCTCACGCTCCCGGGACACCAGCAGCCACTCGACCGTCACCGCGTCCGGGTCATCGCCGGGGAACACGGGCGCCCACCCGAGCAGTACGCCATCGCCCGAGCGGGCAACCGCGACGCCCAGCGTCCCGGGGTGCGGGCGGCTCCCGCCGGGCGCCGGGGTACCGGCGGGCAGCCCCGCGCACAGCTCCTGCCACAGCCGGTCCTCCGCCCCGGGTTCCCGGTCGAACTCCACCACGATTTCCATGTCGTCCCCACTCACGCAGCCAACAGACGGCCGTCCCCGGCACCCGCAAGCATCGACGAAGACCGGCGGGCGGACGGGGAAGTGGCCTTCCCGGACCCATCCTCCGCCTGCTCAACCATGGTCCTCAATATGCGCCATGCCTGCTCCCGGGGGTACACCCGGCCCCCGCCCGTATGACCGAATGCCCGGATGCCCGGACAACCGCATGCCCGAACGGACCCGCGCATCCCTCCCTCTCCCCTCCCTCATCTCAGGGAGAGGTCCCTCTTCTCAGGGAGAGGCCGTGAGCGGCGCTGGCAGGTCGCGGCGGTGCACCAGGTCCAGCCGGGAGACCGCCCGGGTCAGCACCACATACAGCCGGTGCAGCCCGCGATCCTCGGCGGCCACGATCGCGGCCGGCTCGGCGACCACCACATGGTCGTACTCCAGCCCCTTCACCATCCCGGCGGCCACGACACTCACCCGGCCCGGGGCCGCCCCCTCCCCCGGCGCGGCGTCCGAGAACGCCCCGGAGCCGAGCACCCCCGCCTGTTCCAGCGTCGCCCGGAGCCCCGGGACCGCGTCATCGGCAGCGATCACCCCGACCGATCCCTCCTGCGCCAGCGCCGCCCGTACGCACTCCACGACCGCCGCCGCCAGGTCGCCGTCCTCATCGACCCGCCGTACGGTCAGCTCGCCGTCCCTCCGCATCGAGCGGCCCAGCGGCACCTCCACGCCCAGCGAGCCCACCAGCCGGTTCGCCAGCTCCACCATCACCTCGGGCACCCGGAAACCCAGCGTCAGCGGCACCACCGCCGCCCCCGGCTTCCCCAGATGCGCCAGCTGCTCGGGCCAGCTGCGGGCGGCCCACGGGGTCGTGCCCTGGGCGAGATCGCCCAGCACGGTCACCGAACCGAAGTCGACCCGGCGGGCCACCGCCCTGCACTGCATCGGCGACAGGTCCTGCGCCTCGTCGATGACCACGTGCCCGTATCCCTCCGGCCGCTCGATCAGCCCCTTCACCTCGTCGATGAGGACCAGATCGGCGGCCGACCACTTCGCGCCGCGCCAGGAGCGTGGCGGCTTCGGCCAGCGCACCGCCTGCTGCTCGGCCGCGCTCAGCACCCCGTCCGCCGCTTCGGCGAGCAGCTGCGGCCGGGTCAGCAGCTCCGCCACCACCTCCTCGGCCGAGACCTTCGGCCACACCGCGTCGACGAAGGCCGACAGCGCGCGGGCCCGGCCCATCCGGCGCAGCCACTCCCGGCTCGGCGGCCCGGCCCTGCGCTCGACCTGGCGCCGGAAGACGTTCAGCGCGCGCTCCCGTAAGCGTTCACGCCCCACCGCGTACAGCGGCGCCTCCTCCCGCACCCCGGCGACGATCCGCGCCAGCTCGTCCGGCTCGATGCGCCACCGGTACGAACCGTCCGGCACCGCGAGTCCCCCGGTGGGCGCCGAGACCCGCGCATAGAGCGCCCGGCGCAGCACTTCGGCCATGCGGACGTCGTGCTTGAGCGCGGCGGCGGCGGGCGGGTCCTGGCCGAGCACCGGGTGGCGGGCCAGCTCGTCGTCCACCGTCGACTGTCTGACCCCGATCTCACCGAGCGAGGGCAGCACTTCGGAGATGTACGCCAGGAACGTCCGGTTCGGGCCCAGCACCAGCAGACCACTGCGCCGGATGCGCTGCGGGTAGGTGTAGAGGAGGTACGCGGCACGGTGCAGCCCCACCGCCGTCTTGCCGGTGCCCGGGGCGCCCTGCACGCAGACGGACAGGGCGAGTTCACCCCGTACGAGATCGTCCTGCTCCGGCTGGATGGTCGCGGCGATGTCCCGCATCGGGCCGACCCGGGGCCGCTCGATCTCGGCGGTCAGGATGGCGCTTCCGCCGGGGGCGCCGTGCCTGCCGGGTTCGCCGGGTTCGCCGGGTTCGCCGGGTCCACGGTGCTCGCCGTGTTCACGGTGCTCGGAGTCCGCGCGCTGCTCGCCGTCCGCGCGGTGGTACGGCCCCGGTCCCGGCTGGAGCAGTTCGTCCTCCAGGCCGGTGAGGTCGTCGGACGCCCCGTCGCTCCAGGGCGCCCAGCCGAACCTCCGCCGCACCGCCACGCCCTGCGGGTCGCTCACGCTCGCCCGGTAGAAGGCGCGCGAGACGGGCGCGCGCCAGTCGATGACCAGCGGCGGTACCGACGGGTGGCGGCTGATCCGGCGGCGGCCGATGTGGTAGCTCTGCCCGCGGTGGTCGCGTGGGGCGTCGGCGCCGAAGGTGAGCCGCCCGAAGAACAGCGGACTGTCCGGCTCCTCCCGCAACTCCGTCGCCTGGCTCCGGAGTTGGTACCCGAGCACTTCGGCGTCGGCGCCCGAGGCGAAGGCATTCTCGCCGCTGACGACCCGTTCCTCCGCGTCCTCGGCCATTCCGGACAGAGCCGCCCGGCAGGCGTCGTGGTAGGTCCGTTCCGCGCCCAGTTCGGCGCTCAGCTGTTCGTCGGGTGGCGTCGTCATACGGCGAGCCTACCGAATAACGTTACCGAGTAACATTTTTTACTCTTTGGCGGACGCCCGGCCGCCGAAGCCCTCCCGCAGCTGCGCGAATCCCCACTCCGCGGCGGACACCGCGTCCGGGTACACCTGGTCGGCGCTCTCGCCCTCCGCGATCCGCCGCCAGTTCTCCATGGCCAGGATCCGCTGGACGGCCACGATCTGCCCGGCCGCCAGCCGCGCCCCGAGGAGAACACCCGGCCCGCCGGGCGTCTCCGTCCCGGACCCCGCCTCCGCCAACGCCCGGGTCAGCGCCTCCTCCGTACGGCTCGTGTACGCGTAAAGCCGCGCGACGAGGGCGGGTGTCCCGTACAGCAGCCGGTGGAAGGCCAGCACCTCCGCCGCGTCGCTGAGCCCGGTCACCGGGTCGCGCCGTTCGAGCCCGTCCTGGAAGTGCAGCCGCAGCGCGTCGAGCGGCGACCGGCCGGCGGGCCGCCCCGCCACCACCCCGGCCGACTCCCGCTCGTGGTCGGCGAACCGGTGCAGGACCAGGTCCTCCTTGGCCGGGAAGTACCGGAAGAGCGTCGGCTTGGAGACCCCGGCCGCGGCGGCCACCTCCGCCACCGGCACCGCGTCGAACCCCTTCTCCAGGAAAAGCCGGATCGCGGCGTCCGAGATCGCCCAGTAGGTCCGCTGCCGGTTGTGCTCGCGCAATCCCTTCCCGCCGCTCATGACGGACGAGCGTACGCAAGGAACGCGCCCGGCCGCCGCGCGAGTCCCTCCCGTACGGCGCCCGGCCCCCGCGCGCCGTCCGCCGCCCGGCGGGTAGCGCTCACCGGCCCCACAGGATGTCCAGGACCGGCTCCCAGGTGTTGAGCACCAGGTCGGCGCCCGCCGACGCGAGTTCGTCGACGGCCAGGTCGCTTCTGGCGTAGCCGAGGAACGGCAGGCCGACCTCCTGGGCCGCCCGCAGGTCCGGCACCGTGTCGCCGATCACCAGCGTCGTGGCGCGGTCCGCGCCCAGCCCGGCCAGCGCCTGCTCCAGCGTGTGCGGATGCGGCTTGAGCAGCTGGAGGTCGGCGGTCGTCCGGCCGTGGATGTGCGGCCCGAAGCACTCGGCGAGACCCCGGCCCTTCACATAATCGCGCACCGCCCGGGACGAGTGGCTGGTGGTGACGGCCAGCCTGCCGCCGGTCGCCGACCAGGTGCGGACGACACCGTCCGCGTACATCGTGGGCCATGCCCCGGCGACGGCGCGCTGCTCCTGGCGGGTCAGCCACTCCTCCAGGTCCGCCACCAGGTCGCTGCCCGGGTGCAGCGCCCCGACCGTACGCAGGATGTCGAGCGGGTCGGCGAGCCCGGCGAGATCCGCGTCCGGGGCGAGGGCGTTGACCCCGCGCTCCTCCAGGAACGTCCGCATCCCGTCGGACACGGCCTGCTCGGCGGCCGGTCCGAACAGCCGGCAGAGCGGACCGTCGAAGCCGAAGAGCACATACCGTGTCGCGGCGATCCGGTCTCGGAGGTTCTCACGGATCACGGATACCGCCTGTTCACTTCGGGTCGGATGGGTCGGGGCAGCCGGGACGGTCACATCGTTCCCGTCCGCCACATCGGTCTCTTGGGCCACAACGGCCTCTTGGGCCACATCATTTGCGTGGGTCACATCGTTCGCATCGGTCACATCGGTCGCCTCTGAAGTCACTCGGACAGGCTGCCCATGTCCGGGCCCTGCGCAGTCCTGACTGCATCGAACCACTTCTGCGGCTCTTCCACCACGTTCCGCTTTCTCCGCGAGCGCTTCTGTCCGTACGTCAAGACGCCAGTCTCCACAGGGCCGTTCCACACAGGGCTGTTCCACATCCCGGGAACATCCCGCGCGTTCCGCCGCCACACCGCACACGCCGCCGCGACCCGCTCCGTATCCGGCACCCCGCGCAGCCCGAGCGGTCCCCGCGCGGCGGCGAGCACCGTACGGATCCGCTCCGCTGCCGCCGCGAACTCCGCGGGGCCCGCGTGGTGCGGCAGCGCCAGCGTCACCCGGATCACATCGATGTAGACGGAGAGCAGCCGCTCGAAGTCCAGATAGATCCGCAGCGCGCCCCGGTGGTCGTTCAGGGCCCCGGGGCAGCTCACCGCTACCGCGGACCGCCACGCCCGCAGCGCGGCCCTCCTCCGGGCGCCGGTGGTGTACCGCATCCGTCCGAGATGGGCGGCTATCTCGTAGACCGGGTCTCCGTAGAGCGCCAGCTCCCAGTCGATCAGCGCGAGTTCCCCGCCCGGGCCGACGATCAGGTTCCCCGCGTGGGCGTCCGTGTGCAGCAGCGCGAAGGGCCGCTCGCCGAGTTCCGCCGCCCGCTCCCGGAGCCTGCCGAGCGCCCCGTCGTCCACCCCGAGCGCGGCGAACAGCTCCTGGTGTGCCCGGCCGGCGCGGCCCTTCACACCGGACTCGGTGAAGTCGACGAGCGTACGCAGGAATCCGCCGCAGTCCCCGTCCCCCGGCCAGCCGTCCGGAAGCGGGGGCAGCGCCTGGACGGGGACGGCGGTCAGCTGCCTGAACAGTGACACCAGTTGGACCACGTAGCCCCGGCCTGCCCGGCCGGCGGTCCCGGCCCGGCCGGAGAGCGGCACCCCCGGGGCGTAGGAGTGCACGGTGAAACCCGGCCGGTCGGCGAGGACCCGGGGGCTGCCGTCCACCCGGCCCGCGACGGCACGCAGCAGCTCGCCCTCCGGCCAGATCCGCAGATTGAACTGGGCCGCTCCGGGAATGGGGGCCCGCACCTTCACCGGTGTCCCGGCGGGCAGCGACATCGCGTCGGCGAGGTCGGGCGGCAGCCGCACCCGGTAGTTCCGGTGGTAGTAGCCGCTGAGGGGCTCCCCCTCGGCGGCGGCTCGGTACAGCAGGTCCCAGCTGTCGGCCGTACGGCCGCAGGCGCTGCGGGCTCCCTCAGGCATGCGGCTCCTGCGCTCTCGTGACCGAAGCTCGCCGGCGGACCGTCCCTGGCCGCTGCCCACCTTCATACCCAGGAGAGCCGATGGCCTCAAACCCCCCGGAACGTAAGGGGGTTGTACGTACACCTGGCGACGTACACCTGGCGACGGCTGCCCGCTCCGGCCGCGGGAGCCCCCGCGGGCGGCGTCCCGGGGCGGCTACCCGGCGACCGCCCCGCTCAGGACGGCCAGGTCCGTGACGAAGTACGCCGCGCCCGCGTCCCCGAGCCGCAGCAGCTTCTCCGGCCCGGTGCCGTACCCCACGAACGGGACCCCGATCGAGGTGGCGGCGAGGGCGTCGGCGGGGGAGTCGCCGATCATCAGCCCCCCGGCGGCGTCCGTCGCGGTCTCCGCCAGCAGGCGTTCCAGGCAGTACGGGTGCGGTTTCATCAGCCGCGGGTCGTCGTGCCGTCCGACGACCGCCGCGAAGTACCGCCCGATTCCGTGCAGTTCCAGATAGGCGCGGGCGGCTGCCTCACTGTTGTTGGTCGCGATGACCAGCTGCTTTCCGGTCGCCAGCAACGCTTCCATCAGCTCGAAGGCGCCGGGGGTGGGCTCCGCGGTGGCCGCCGCCTCCGTCTCCAGCTCCTCCAGCCGCTTGCGCAGGGCGGAGACCAGCCCGTCCGGGTCGCCGGGGAAGGCGTCATGGGCACGCCGGAGGACCGCGAGGGGATCGTGTGGCTCGTCCGGCCCCGACCAGCGCGGCAGCCGCAGGGCGGCCATGGCGCGCAGCTCGGCGGCGATCGCGGGGGCGCGCAGCCCGGCGAAGAGCCCGCAGACCGGGCCGTCGAAGTCCCAGAGGACCAGCGAGGCACGGGAGAGCAGCGCCCGCAGTGCGGGGGCAGCGGTCGGGACGGGAAGGGAGGCGGTACCAGGGGCCGGGGCGGCGGGGGCGGCTGCGCCAGGGGCCGGGGTGGCGGGGGCAGGGGCGGGGGTGTCATCGGGGGAGGGCAGCACGTCAGTCGCCGAAATCCGCATCTTGGGCCAGCTGGTCCCAGTAGGAGTCGAAGAATCTCTGCGCCGCTTCCACCTTCAGTGCCTGTCCGGGCTTGGTGTACGGGAAGAGCGTCGCGCCCACACCGAGCGAGTCGAGGATGGTGACCTCCACGCCGTCGATGGGCTCAGGTGTCCACTGCTCCAGGGTGTAGTAGCCCTCCAGCAGCTGGTCCTTGTTCAGCAGGTACAACTTCAGCGGCGGGGTGAAGGGCACGGTCCGGATCTGTACCGACACCTCGGGCACCAGACCCTGGTGGCGCAGTCTCAGCAGCGAGTGGCGCAGCGACCTGGCGTGGTTGATCACCATGTCGCGGTGGCGTTTGCGCGGCCGGTCGTCGTCGGGGTCCTCGACCCCGCGCGGGAAGGCGAGCCGTATGCCGGTGATGTCGGGGAGCATCAGCCGCAGCGCGATGCTCTGCGGCCGGATCTCGCCGTCGCTGATCCGCGCCATCTGCGCGCCGAGGTGCTGGGCCATCGTCTCCGAGGTCAGCGAGAGCACATCCATCGTGACCGTCTCGGCCTCGAAGGCGGCCCGCAGCCTGGGCTGGAGGGTGACCTGTGCGGGCTGCGCGGACGGTACGGAGTCTGCGGGCGCCGCGGCGGCGGGGCCGTCGGTCACGGTTGCCGGGCGGCCCCGGCTGGACGAGATCAGCCCCTCGGCCCTGAGTACGTCGAGCGCCCGGCCGACGGTCTCGCGCGATACCCCGTAGGTGGCCTGGAGTTCACGCTGGGAGGGCAGTTGCCGGCCCACCCGGTGGAGTCCGTCCGCGATCTCGGTCCGCAGGTCGTCCGCGATGACCTGGAACTTCCTGCCGTCTGTGCTGTCTGCGTCACGTGGGGCCACCACACCACCGTACAACTACCGGGCAGCGCAACGTAATTGACAGGAACAAACAGACAGGGTCACCTTTCCGGCCAATCAACCAGCCAACCAACCAGGCAAGTCACCAGACAGGTTTACGGATATACAAGCGGCGGGCATACCACCGTCAGGCCAACCGGGCCCACTTGTCTGGTACTTGACTGCAAAAACTCTCCATGGGGCATACAAGCCGATACAACGGTGTGCAGGCAGCGGGTGCTCCCCACCATCCCGAAGGAGGGAACCCCATGCCTACCGCAGCTCTCCTGGTCGCAGGAGTCGGATTCGTCATCGAGCAGACCGTTCAGTCCGCGTTCGGAATCGCGGGACTCGTCGGGTTCGGCATGCTCACCGTCGGCGTGAAGTCGGGCAGTCTCCCGTGCAGTTGTCTGGGTGCCTTCATGCTCTTCATCCAGGTGAAGGCCCTGATCGGCTGAGCCCTCCCGGAACCGGGCCCCTCCTGGAACCCGGCCCCTCCGCGAACCGGGCCCCTCCACGAACCGGGCCTCCCCGGAAACCGGGGCGCTCTAGAAGCCGTCCGGGCACCACGGCCGGACGGCCGTACGGAACAGCGCCTCGGTGACGGCGACCGCGCCGGCCCTCTCCTCCGAGATCCGGCCCAGCGCGGCGAGCCGCACCGCGGACGCGTCACCCAGATACATTGCGCTCAACTCCCCCACGTCCAGGGCGACATCGGCGCTCTCCGAGGTCGGCGCACAGACCGCGCCGTCGGGAGAGGCGTCCAGCCGGTAGCGCCCCGCCGAGAGCCCGTCGTGGTCCCGCACCTCCAGGACCAGAGTGCCGGACGCCTCGTACGTCCTGCTCTCCAGTGCCCGTACGACATCGAGCAGCCGGATCCACAGATAGTCCGCCTGCTGGGTGATCCTGGCCGCCCGCGGGTCGGGCAGCAGGGACGGCAGCAGATCGTCGGGGCCCCGGTGTTCGGCCCGCACGGTGGTGACCCAGTCGACCGAGCAGAGGTAGTGCCACAGGGCGCGCTCGGCGGCCGGGGAGACAGCGACCAGGTCCAGCACGGTGGCGGTGTTGAGCGGCTGTTTGGCGGGGCCCCAGTGGTCGTCGGCGGTGTAGACGAGCAGCCCATCGACCTCGCCCCGGGGCGAGCGGTAGACCGCGTAGAAGGGCTCGGTCCAGGGGTGGCCCGGCACCTGGTCGAGGCCGGTCCTGACGGCCCACCAGCGCTCGTTCCTGCTGGTCGCGCCGGGCTGCGAGCGCCGGAAGCGGGCGTGCAGTTCGGGTCCGAGCTTCCGTACGTCCGCGCCGTCCACCAGATCGATCCGGCCGGCTCCGCCACCGAGATCCTTGTCACGGGCGGAGGCGGAGGCGGAGCGAAGCGGAGCGCACTCCGGGCGGGCCCAGCGCGGGTCGAGCCCGGCGCGCGGCACATCGACCGTCCAGTCGGTGGCCCAGGCGGCCGGGCCGAAGCCGAACCGGCCGTAGATCGGGTACTCGGCGGCGATCAGCGTGGCCAGCACCTCCCCGCGCTCCTTCGCCGCCGCCAGGTCCACCGCCATCATCCGGCTGAGCAGCCCGCGCCTGCGGTGCGTCGGCGTGACCGTGACATTGGTGACCGCGTCCGAGGGGAGCGAGGCCCCGCCGACGACGCTGATCTCCTGCGCGAAGGACCGGAAGGTCCCGACACAGCGCCCGCCGTCGAACGCGCCCTGGGTCCGGGCCAGATCGGTGTGCGGGAGACGGCTGCGGACCTCCTCGTCGGAGACGGCCGGCGGCCGGAGGAAGCCGGTGTGACAGGCCCGCAGCCAGTCGGGGTAATCGGATTCGGGGACCGTACGGACGTCAACTGCCATGGTGGCCACGGTAAGTACCCATCCCTCGGACTGTCGCGCGAATTACCGACTGTCGCGCGGGCGTTCCCGGCCCCGCGCGGGTGGCCCGGAAGCTCTTCAGAGTGCCGCGCGGATCTCGCCGACCCTGGCGGCGCCACCGAGCAGCGGCGCGTCGGCCAGCCTGGCCAGCACCGGGCTCTCCACCCCCATCCGCTCCAGAGTCCGGGCCAGCACGGGGCCGAGCACCCGGGTCGAGCCGTCGTCGATCTTGAAGGCGAGCGCCCGGCCGTCCGGGAGGGCCAGCGCCTGGACCGCTTCGGCGCCCATCTTGGAGAGAGCCCCGGGCAGCGCCCGCATCACCCAGGTGTCCGGCCTGCGGGTCCCCGCGACGTACTCGGGGTGGGCGCGCATCGCGTCCGCGACCCGCCGCTCCGGCGAACCGTCGGGGGCGAGGACGAACGTACGGAACGCCCGCGCCAGGCCGACCAGGCTGATCGCCATCAGCGGCGCCCCGCACCCGTCCGTACCGACCGAGGTCACCCGCTCGCCCGCCGCCTCCTCGACCACCGTCAGGACCAGCCGCTGGAGCGGGTGGGACGGGTCGAGGTAGGAGTCGGTGGGCCAGCCGTTCAGCGCGCAGACGGCCAGCATCGCGGTGTGCTTGCCGGAGCAGTTCATGGTGACGCGCTCACGCTCATGGCCCGCGGCAAGATATCCCTCGGCCTCGACCGGGTCCAGCGGCAGATCGGCCGGGCACTGGAGATCGCTCTCACGCAGTCCGAACTCACTGAGCATCGTCCGCACGAGCGCCCGCTGGAACTCCTCGCCCGAGTGGCTGGCCGATGCCAGCGCCAGCCGCTCGCCGGAGAGGTCGAGCCCGGCCCGCAGTACGGCGGCGGCCTGCATCGGCTTGTTGCTGGAGCGGGGGAAGACCGGCAGCGACGGGTCGCCCAGCGCGTAGTCGACGCTCCCGTCGGCGGCGAGCACCACCAGTGAGCCCCGGTGCCGGCCCTCCACGAAGCCGGAGCGCACGACCTCCGCGAGGACCGGGGATACAGGGGCGGTGGTGCTGGCGGTCATCGTCGGCCTTCCGGGAACGGGGCCCGCCACCCGAAGGATCGCCTCAGGTGAGCAGGTCGTCTACTTGCGCTTCGCCCTCACGGTACCTGCGGGCGATCTCCGCGCTGCAATCGTCCGCGGTGCGCTGGAGGTGCTGCCGGCGGCTGGAGACCTGCTGCTCGTAGCGGACCAGGCGGCCCATTCCGGTGTGCAGCTCCTCGTCCGTACGGGCGCCGAGGTCGGAGAGCTCCACCTCGGCGAGCATGTCGGCGGCCAGCTGGGTGTTCTCCACGCTTCGCGGCGTCGAGAGCGTCACATGGCGGGCCGACGAGCGGTGCGACGACGGCAGGTCGGCCAGGATCTCGGAGAGCCGCTCGACGACCGGCGACTCCGGGCCCGTGCGCCGGGACAGCTCGGCGCGGAGGATGTCGATCCGCCCGTGCAGCATCCGCCGTACGTAGCTGAGGTCCGCCTCGTCCCGCTGGGCGTCCTTGCGCAGCGTGCGCAGTTCGGGCAGGCGCAGTCTGCCGATGTCGTGCTCGATGACCGCCGGGAGCGCGGCGCCCACGCGCTGCGCGGGTGTCCGTTGAACGGAGCTGATCCGGGTCATGGATACGGGACCGGTCGACTGCCCGGCGCCAGATGTACTCATATGCGTATTCCGTCCCCTCGACCGGTGCGGTGCACCGCCTCCCGTGCATGGTGCCACTCCGATCGGCGCCACAGCCGTCTCTCCGCACACGTTCGGCCCCGGATAGGTTGGGCCACATGCGTGCAGTGGTGCAGAGGGTGGACGGCGCGAGCGTCGTCGTGGCTGGTGAGACCGTGGGTGAGATCACCGGCGAGGGTCTGTGCGTCCTCGTGGGGGTCACCCATGAGGACACATCGGAAAAAGCGGCGCAGCTAGCCCGAAAGGTATGGTCCCTGCGCATCCTGTCGGGCGAAAAGTCGTGTTCCGACGCGAATGCCCCTTTGTTGGTGATTTCGCAGTTCACCCTGTACGGAGACGCCCGCAAGGGCCGCCGCCCCACCTGGAACGGGGCGGCGCCGGGCGAGGTGGCGGAGCCGCTCGTCGACGAGGTGGTGGACCGGTTGCGCGCCCTGGGCGCGACCGTCGAGACGGGCCGGTTCGGGGCGAGCATGCGGGTCTCGCTGACGAACGACGGCCCGTTCACGGTCCTGCTGGAGATCTGAGCCCGGACAGGTTCTCGCCCCGCAGGCACCCGTGCCCGGCCGGAGTCCCGTACGGCCCGTGGGGACCCGGTCCCCCGCCCCGGCGTTCCGGCGGCCCGGGACCCGCTCAGTCCTTCGGCGCCTTGACGGTCTTCCCGTCCTTGTCGACCGTGTGGGTCTGCCAGTAGGTGTCCCACTTGTCGCCGACGTGCTCGGGCACCTTGCCCTCCGGATAGCGGGTGTAGCCCTTCGGCGGCTCATGGCCCTTGGTGGCGCAGGCGCTGCCCGTCGAGCCCACGTTCAGCACCGGGTACTCACCCCCGCCGCAGATCGCGTCCGCCCGCGAACAGCCGGTGACGGTGAAGGCCACCGACACCGCGGCCAGTACCAGGACCGGCACGGAGCGACGGCCGCGCCGGATGCCGGACGAGGCCGTACGGGGACGGACGGACGCGTTCATGGGGACTCCTCGGGTCGGGCCGGGTACCGGCGTCAGGCAAGCCTGCACCGGCCATGGCCCCCGATCATGAGTACTCCTACTCAAACCGCCACCCGGAGGAGTCGGTGACCGAGGTGCGGGGCAGCGGCCGGGCGGGCCCACCGGCCCCGGGACGGCGCCACCGCGGACAGCGCTGAACTCAACAGTTATCTGCACCTCTGTGGAAAAGCGGACACCGAACACATCTTGAACAACCCCACGGGGCCGGGCCAGAGTTCGGGTCAGCGGCGCACTCCCCCCATAGGCCGCTGGACCGGCACGCCACATGCGCGACGGCTGTCTTCACGCACAGAAGAATCCTGATCAGCCCTGTCGCGCACTTGGCATGCCCATGACGAGAGGAAAGCTGTGCGCGTTTCTCGAATATCCCTGGTGACCACCGCGGTCGGCACGCTGCTGTCAGCAGCGTTCGCGACGGGCGCCGCGCAGGCCGCCCCGTCCCCCACCTCCACACCCCGCTATCAGCCCGCGATGGTGGCGGCGCTGGCCCGCACCCTCGGCGTCAGCGAAGACGCAGCCGTGGCACGGCTCGACCACCAGGCCGCTCAGCAGAACGAGTTGGCCACCCTCAACAGATCGGGGGTGACGACGGACGGCGCCTACTTCACCGCGGACGGCAAGCTGACCGTGAACGTCTCCACTCCTGCCGCGACCCGGCAGGTCAGACAGCACGGCCTGGTGGCACGCGTACCGCAGCGCGGTGAGCGCGCCCTGGACCGGATCAAGGCATCGCTCGACGCGAAGGCTCTCCGCAAGGCCCCCGACGGCGTCGCCTCATGGGCGGTGGATCTGCCGAGCGACACCGTGACCGTGCACGTCGCACCCGGCCGTACGTCCGCGGCGGCCAAGTCGTTCCTCAAGGCGGCGGCCTCGCGGGGCAGCGCGGTGCGGGTCGTCCGTGACGGACAGCGCCTCGGCCCCCAGGCAGCCGTCTACCCGGGCAGCAAGATGACCTGGACCAACAGCCAGGGCAGCTGGATCTGCTCCGTCGGCTACGGCGCCCACGACTCATCGGGGCGCCAGTACCTCGTGAGCGCCGGCCACTGCGTGGCCGACCTCACCGACCTGTACTACGGCAGCGCGCACTTCGCGAAGGGCGTCGACAGCCGCTACGCCCTGGGCCGCCGGAGCGTCGACATGGGCATCGCCCAGGTCGACCAGGACGACTCCATCGCCACCCAGGTCGGCACGTGGGGGCAGGGATCGAACGTCTCCGTCAAGGGCAGCAAGCGCGCGGCCTCCGGAGCCTCACTGTGCAAGTCGGGCCAGACCACGGGCTGGACCTGCGGCGCCGTGAAGTCGTACAACGTCTCCGTCACCTACACCGACGAACACGGCGGGCCCGACACCGTGGTCACCGGCCTCGGCAGTTCGTCGGTGTGCACGGAGGGCGGTGACAGCGGCGGCGCCTACATCTCCGGCAGCCAGGCGCAGGGCATGACCTCGGGCGGCCCCACCGGCCAGCAGTGCTCGGGCACCAACTCCGGTGGCTCGTCGTACTTCCAGCCCCTCGACGACGCCCTCTCGTACTACGGTCTGACGCTCAACACCAACTGATCACCGGACCGGAAGCCGGACGGGGGGGGGGGCCGGGGGGGGGACCCGGGGGGGCGCGGGGGGGGGGGTCGGGCCCGGGCCCCCAGGTGGTGGGCGGGCGGGGCGCGGGCGGGGGGGGGGGAGAC
>NZ_JBHYWP010000020.1:65341-75891 GCF_042751845.1 Streptomyces sp. NPDC059398
CGCATGGCCCTCCAGCGTGCGGTGGCCTCATCGGCGTGGGGGGGGGGGGCGGGCCGCGGCCCCGCCCCCGCCCCGTAGGGGTGACCCCCCCAGGAGGGGGGGGGCGACCCGGGGCCCCCGGGGGGGGCCCCCCCCCGTCCAGGCGTACTATCCCGGCCCACAGGACGTGCGCCGACGATGCGGGGGTGTCATGAGAGAACCGCACCGGGCCGAACCCGCCGGTGGCATCTCCGCATCGTCCGGAGATGCCACCGCATCCTCCGGAGATGCCACCGCTCCGGACGCGGCAGGGTCCTTCGCCGCCGTCTTCCGGGAAGCCGTCCAGCGGCGCGGCCTCTCCCTCGACCGGGTGCGCGGGCGGCTGACCGGCCAGGGCATCAACGTCAGCCTCGCGACCCTGAGCTACTGGCAGCGCGGGCGCAGCCAGCCGGAACACGCACACTCCCTGCGTGCCGTGGACGCCCTTGAGACCATCCTGGAACTTCCGACGGGCGCCCTCAAATCCCTGATCGGACCGAGCCGTCCCCGCGGCCGTACCACCGGAGCGGCCCCCGGGGTGGACGTTTCACGCCGGGTGTTCGGAGAGCGGTCCCACGTCGAGCAGGCCCTGGGCCCGGATTTCTCCCGGTTCAACAACGATCTCATCGCGCTGACGATCCATGAGACGGTCCGGATCGACGCGCACCGCCGCTGCCGGGCCATCACCGTGCGACAGGTGCTGCGGGCGACGCGGGACGGGGCGCGCCGGATCACGGTCGTGCACGATGAGGTATCCGCCGGATCAGCGACCGTCACCGCACACAACGGCAGGCTGGGCAAAGTACGCCGACTGCCGGAACTGAGTACCGTCGTAGCCGAGTTGGACTTCGGAAGGGCGCTGGCCCGCGACGAGACCGCACTGATCGTCTACACCCTGCGGCACGGCCCCGAACCAGCGGAATCGCTGCTGCACGAGCGTCGCATACGTACCACCTCGCACGAATATCTGCTGCACATCTGCTTCCACCCCGCCGCGCTACCGGCCGGCTGCCACCGCTTTTTCCGGGAACGGGTCGACGCCCCCGCCCGCTATGAGCGCCGGATCGCCCTGGACGGGTCGCACTCCGCGCACATGCTGCTCCACAAGTGCCGGCCCGGTGTGTACGGGATGTCATGGGAATGGCCCCGCTGACCCACCAGGTTCACGTCACTTCCCGACCTCACGACCGCACCATGCAAGGACACGGCCGGAAGGCCCCAGCCCCTAAGGCTCCACCACGACTTCCTGGGCGGCCGCGGTGTCCCCCGCCAGCAGCTCCGCGTCCACCGGCACATTGCGCTTCACCAACGCCAGGGCGATCGGGCCCAGTTCATGGTGGCGGGCCGATGAGGTGACGAAGCCCAGCTGGCGGCCCTCCGCCCCGTCCGACGCCCGCCGGACCGGCGTACCGGGGGCCGGGAGCAGCACCTCGCTGCCGTCCAGATGCAGAAAGACCAGCCGCCGCGGCGGCTTCCCCAGGTTGTGGACACGGGCGACCGTCTCCTGCCCCCGGTAGCAGCCCTTCTCCAGATGGACCGCGGTGCCGATCCACCCCAGCTCGTGCGGGATGGTCCGGTGGTCGGTCTCCAGGCCGAGCCGCGGCCGGTGCGCCTCGATCCGCAGCGCCTCGTACGCGAGGAGCCCGGCGGCCGGGCCGTGCTCGGCCGCGTACGTCTCCAACTGCTCCCGGGGCAGGAAGAGATCACGGCCGTACGCCGTCTCCCGTACGACCACGCCCTCCGGCACCCCGGCGATCGAACCGGCCGGCAGATGGACGACCGCGGTGTCCGCGGTGCGGTCGGCGATCTCGGCCCGGTAGTAGAACTTCATGCTCTCCAGGTACGCGATCAGCTCCTGCTGCGTGCCCGGCTCGACATGGGCCCACACCGTCTCGCCGTCGTCCACGAGATAGAGGGCGTGCTCGATGTGGCCGTGGGCGGAGAGGATCAGCGCCTCGGTGGCCACGCCCTGCGGCAGCTCGCTGACGTGCTGGGTGAGCAGCAGATGCAGCCAGCTCAGCCGGTCGGGGCCGGTGACGGTGACGACGCCGCGGTGGGAGAGGTCCACGAGGCCGCGGCCGTCGGACAGCGCACGCTGTTCGCGGAACAGGTCCCCGTAGTGGGCGGCGACACCTTCGTCCCGGCCTTCGGCGGGGACGGCACCGGGCAGTGACAACAGCGGGCTCTTCATGTCCACAAGCCTACGACCGGCCGCCGGAAGGCCACGAACCGCCGCCGGGGGACACCGGTTCCGCCTGGTACGCGCCCCCGCCCCCGCCCCCGCCCCCGCCCCCGGGAGATTACGAAGCGCCGCCGGGGGCCGCGTCCTGGCCGGCCTTGTCCGTGCACTTCGCGCACCGGCCGAAGATGGCGAAGTGCTTCATGTCCGTCTCGAAGCCGAACGTCTCCCGCAGCTGCCCGGTGAAACCCGCGGCGACGCTGACATCGGCCTCGATGACGTCCGTACAGTCCCGGCAGACCAGATGGATGTGGTGGTGCCGGTCGGCGAGATGGTACGTGGGAGCGCCGTGCCCCAGATGGGCGTGGCTCACCAGGCCCAGCTCCTCAAGCAGCTCCAGGGTCCGGTAGACCGTGGAGATGTTCACGCCGCCCGCCGTCTTCCGCACCTCGGTGAGGATGTCGTCGGGCGTCGCGTGCTCCAGCGTGTCCACGGCCTCCAGCACAAGCTGTCGCTGCGGGGTCAGCCGGTATCCGCGGCTGCGGAGGTCGCTCTGCCAGTCAGTGGTCACCACGCGTCCAGTGTAGGAGCGACCCGGCGGAAGCGACCCGGGCAGAGGCTGAGCGGCTCAGCGGGAGCCGCTCAGCGGAAGCGTCCTACTTGAAGAAGGCGACACCGTCGTCGGGCAGGTCCTTCAGGTCCTTCGCCCACTCGCTGGGGTCGACGAACTTCTTCAGATGCGCGGACATATAGGGCCGCAGCTCGACCTCGGGGGTGGCCTTCTCGCCCACCCACATCAGATCGCTGTTCACATAGCCGTAGAGCCGCTTGCCGCCGCTGTACGGGCCGGAGGCCGCGGTCCGTGCGACCGCGTCCGTCACCAGGTCGATCTGCGGCTTCTGGTCGGCGAGCTCGCCGTACCAGACCTCGACGACGCCCTGGTCCCGGACCATCACGACCTCGACCTTGCGGTGCTCGTCGATGCGCCAGTACCCGGACTCGCTCTCCAGCGGCCTGACCTTCTCGCCCTCGGAGTCCAGCACCCAGGTGTGCGAGGTGTACTCCAGGAAGTCGCGGCCGTCGTGGCTGAAGGTGACTTCCTGGCCGAAGTTGCACTTCTCCTCACCGGGGAAGTCCGCGACACCGGCCCCCGTCCAGTTGCCGAGGAGGAAGACCAGCGGGACGAGGCTCGGATGGAGGTCCGACGGAATCTCGATCATGAGGGCTCAGACGATCTGTGAGAGGGGTTCGGTGGCGGCTGCCGGCTACCGGGCGGTCAGCGCTGGCCCTGGTAGAGCTTCTTCACGGAGAGGCCGGTGAAGGCGATGACGCCGACGCAGACCAGAACCAGCAGAGCGATGTAGAAGGCTTCAAGCACGAGGTGCTCCCTGTATGAGCGACTGCACGGACAACGGCGGCCGCGTGAACGAAAAGCATGAAGGGCCGGGTCCCAGCCTAATGGGTGGGGGCCCGGCCCTCTCTGCGAGGTGCGCGGCGGCAGCCCGCGCACGGTCGGCGGCCGTCAGCCGAGCAGCTGGCTCTGCAGGACGACCGTCTGGTGGAAGGGCACGGCGGGCGCCCCGCCCTTCCGCCTCTCGGTGATCACCGCGAGGGTGTCCCCCGCCACCACATAAGCCAGCCGGGCCTGGGTCGCGCCGTACGGCTCCTTCTCGGCGAAGACGGAATCCGACACCTCCTTCGGGGCTCCCCTGCGGTCCCAGCTCTCGTCGAGCTCCATCAGGGGCGCGTCCGCCGGTGGCTGTCCGGCATCGATCCCGGCGTTGATGACGTTGTCCTTGAACGCCTGGGCGAAGGCGTTCGACTGGAAGGTCAGCAGATAGATCCGGGCCGACGTCCCGTCCGGCATCGTCCACCCGCGCGCCGCGATGTGGCGTACGACGTAGTCGCGCAGGCCCATGGCGATGTCGGCCCGGCCGTCCTCGTCGTACTCGGACACATAACGGCTGTCCGGCACCCAGCCCCCGGACAGCTTCGGGTCGCCCTTCGCGCTCGCCGGGGCGGGCAGCAGCAGATCCCGGGCGTCCGCGTGGTGGACCTGGCCGTCGTTGCCCATGGTGAACGGCCGCGGCGCCCCGGAGGGCAGCGCGGGCAGCTTGAGCGCGGCGAAGTCCCAGCGGCCGTCGTCCGCGGTCGCCAGACCGGGGACGTCGGTACGGTGCAGAGCCGTGAGCCCGCACGCGGTCGCCGCTCCGAGTCCCGCGCAGACCACGGCGGCCAGCGTCCAGCGCGCCACCGCGCGCACCACCGGGCGCTCCCGCAGTGGGCTCCGGTCCCGGGGCGGAAGCTGGTCCTGCGGCTGGTCCACCGGGTGCGGTTCGCCGGGCGGGACCGTTGTCAGGTGCGCGGTCATACGGACTCTCCCGGGGTCGTGAGGTAGTCGAGCTGACGCCCCACGAGCGCCACGGCCTCGTTCTGGTAGGACGCCTCGGTGAAGGTGGCATTGAACGTGACCAGCACGTCGCCCCGGTAGCCGAAGCAGTCCAGGGTGCGGAGGCCGGATCTCAGTCCCTTGGGCGGCAGGAAGCAGCCGCTGTCCGAGCGGTGACCGTCGATCTTCGGCCCTGGGACGGCCCCGGCCGCCTTGAAGAGCTTCATCCGGGTCGTGAACTGGCTCCGTACCTCTTTCTTGTCCCTGATCCGCGCCAGCTGCACCTCGGCGACCAGGCTGTCGTCGTCGGAGGCGTACGTCCGCATGCCCATGCCCCGCACACCCCACCCCTCCACCTTCCGGTTCCACTCCGTGCGCCATGAGCCGGACAGGCCCTTGCCGGCCCCCTTGACCACGGCCTCGGCCTGCTTGGCGGTCAGCTCGGCGTCGTGGTCGTACTCGCCGATGTCGGGGCCGAGCCGGTAGCGGCCGTTGGCGGGCAGCAGCATCTTGCTGAGCACGGTGTCCTGGCGGCCTTCGCCCGGGTGGGCCACCGGGTCGTCGCGCTCCGGCTGCACGCCCTTGCCCCAGAGTGGGGTCGGGGCCTTTGTGGCAGCGTGCCCGGCGGTGGCGGCGATGTACGCGATGCCTCCCCCGGCGGCGCCGAGGACCAGCACTGCCGGGAGGATCGCTGCCGCGACCCTGACCGCACGCGAGGCCCGCCGCGAGGGGCGCACCGCACCGGGCCCGGCCGGTTCGCTGTTCACGTCGTCGTTCACAGGCGCTCCAACTGCCGCTCGGCCAACGTCCGGATGTCCTTCTCGCTGATGGGCCGGGTGTCGAACAGGTCGATGATGAACACCACATCGCCGCGCCAGCCCAGTGCCGTGGCCCAGTAGCCGTGCCCGTCCACGGCCACGCTGGCGGGCGAGCGGACGACGTACCTGGCGTTGCCACTGCCCTCGACGGAGCCGCCACGCTCTCCTTCGTCACCCCCCTCGGGGAGGTACCGCAACTGCCCGTCGGCCATCTCCCGGGCTGCCGTGCCTGAACCGGCCCGGTACTGCACCAGCCGGACGACACCCTCCCGGTCCTGGCCCTGCACCCAGTCGTCGGCGGCGATCCGGCGGACGTTCTTCTCGGTCAGCTCGGTGAACCCGCTGGCGACGTCCGTCCTGATCGAGGCGAAGGCGCTCGGCGTGATCCAGCCGTCGACGGGCAGCCCGCCCCGTGCGTACAGCTGCCGGTCCGCAGTGCGCGCCCCCCGCGGCCTGGGCACGAGCTGCTTCCGGAGGTCGCCGTCGGTGGCGAGCCCGCGGTCCTCCGCGGTGGTCAGCGGCGGGCGCCCCTTGCCCTCGGGGAGCGGCTTCGCGGGGTACGCCGGCGCGTGCTGCGACAGGGCGGGCAGCGGGGTCGGGGGCCGGTCGGCCTGGATCGTGTAACCGATGGCGCCGCCGCCGACGATGCCGAGCAGGGCGGCGGAGGCCACGATGAGCGTGGTCCGGCCCCGGCGACGCGGCGGCCTCCCGGGCTCCTGCGGCTCTTCCTGCTGCTGTGGCTGTTCCTGCTGCTGTTCCGGCTGTGTCTGTTCCGGCTGTGTCTGTTCCGGCTGTTGCCGTTGCTGTTCCCGCTGCTCCTGTCTTCGCTGTTCGTGCTGCTCAGGATTGTTGTCCAGCGCTTCCAAAGGGGTCCCCCCACGAGACCAGAGGCGCGGATTCCCTATCCGCGCATCCACCTGACTCGCCGGGCCCGGCCGGGGTTGTACGGCAGCCGATTACAGTTCGGACATGGCGCAGAAGAAGCTAGTGATCAAGGTGACCGCGGGATCCGACGCTCCCGAGCGGTGTTCCCAGGCGTTCACCGTGGCCGCGGTCGCGGTGGCCAGCGGGGTGGAGGTCTCGCTCTGGCTGACCGGTGAGTCGTCGTGGTTCGCCCTGCCGGGCCGGGCCGCCGAGTTCGAGCTGCCGCACGCGGCGCCGCTGCCGGATCTGATCGACTCGATCCGGGCGGGCGGCCGGATCACCGTCTGCACCCAGTGCGCGGCCCGCCGTGACATCACGGAGCAGGACGTCCTGGAAGGCGTACGGATCGCGGGCGCCCAGCTCTTCGTCCAGGAAGCGATGGACGACGGGGTCCAGGCGCTCGTCTACTGATGATGCTCGCCACGGCCGTCCGGGCCTGTGGGCGGCGGTCTACCGTCGCCGCTTCTTCCCGTCCAGCTCGTCCCACCACTCGTCGGACGTGCGGTCCCCAGAAGGCGGCAGGTCCTTGCGCTTGTCGTCACGCCTGCCGTCTCCGGATTCGCGGTCCGGTGGCGGCTCGTCCCACCAGCGGTCCTCGGGGCCGCGCCGGTTGCCGACGATCGCCGCGACCGGCGGGATGACCATCGCCACGAAACACATGGCGATGGCGGCGGGCACCGACCAGAGACGTACGAAGGCCCAGGCGGAGACGAAGAGCAGCAGACAGCCGCCCATCAACAGGAAATAGCCGCGCCGACGTCGCGAGTACATGTCTCCAGCGTAAGACCGATCGGTAACTCCCCGCCCCCGGACGGCGCTCGGCGATTTCCGGGGCCTCTCGGCCTGAGCAGGTGCCGGACAGCGCGGAGGGCCGCACCCCATTCCAGTGGCGTCCAACCCCCTGGGGTGCGGCCCTCCCGCCGAATCCGGCTACCGCCGGTTCACTGCCCGGTTCAGACAGCGATCGCGATCTCCGCGAGGCCGCCGGTCTGCGCGACGACCGTGCGGTCGGCCGTGCCACCCGGGACGAGGGCGCGCAGCGTCCACGTGCCCTCGGCCGCGTAGAAGCGGAACTGTCCGGTGGCCGAGGTCGGGACCTCGGCGGTGAACTCGCCGGTCGAGTCCAGCAGGCGCACATAACCGGTGACGGGCTCGCCGTCACGGGTCACGCTGCCCTGGATCGTGGTCTCACCGGGCTTGATCGTCGAGGCGTCCGGGCCACCGGCCTTCGCTCCGCACATGCTGTTCTCCTGAAGGGGCTGAGAGGGGGTGAAGGTCGGGTCCTACTTGTTGGCGCCGAGCTCGATCGGCACGCCCACCAGCGAGCCGTACTCGGTCCACGAGCCGTCGTAGTTCTTGACGTTCTCCTGGCCGAGCAGCTCGTGCAGGACGAACCAGGTCAGCGCGGAGCGCTCACCGATGCGGCAGTAGGCGATGGTGTCCTTGGCCAGGTCGACCTGCTCGTCCTCGTAGAGGGCCTTGAGCTCGTCGTCCGACTTGAAGGTGCCGTCGTCGTTGGCGTTCTTCGACCACGGGATGTTGCGGGCGCTCGGCACATGGCCGGGGCGCTGCGACTGCTCCTGCGGGAGGTGCGCGGGGGCGAGCAGCTTGCCGCTGAACTCGTCGGGCGACCGGACGTCGACCAGGTTCTTGCTGTTGATCGCGGCCACCACGTCGTCGCGGTAGGCGCGGATCGACTCGTCCTGCGGCTTGGCCTTGTACGTGGTGGCCGGGCGGGACGGTACGGCTTCGACCAGGTCGCGGGAGTCGAGCTCCCACTTCTTGCGGCCGCCGTCGAGCAGCCGGACGTCGCTGTGGCCGTAGAGCTTGAAGTACCAGAAGGCGTACGAGGCGAACCAGTTGTTGTTGCCGCCGTAGAGCACGACCGTCGTGTCGTTGCCGATGCCCTTCTCCGACAGCAGCTTCTCGAAGCCGGCCTGGTCGATGAAGTCACGGCGGACCGGGTCCTGGAGGTCCTTGGTCCAGTCGATCCGGATCGCGTTCCTGATGTGGTTCTTCTCGTACGCGGAGGTGTCCTCGTCCACCTCGACGATGGCGACCTGCGGGTCGTCGATGTGGGCCTCGACCCAGTCGGCGTCTACGAGAACGTCGCTGCGGCTCATGCGGAATCTCCTCCGGGGATGGGGAATCCCC
This sequence comes from Streptomyces sp. NPDC059398, assembly GCF_042751845.1. Classification (NCBI taxonomy): domain Bacteria; kingdom Bacillati; phylum Actinomycetota; class Actinomycetes; order Kitasatosporales; family Streptomycetaceae; genus Streptomyces; species Streptomyces sp. NPDC059398. The sequence goes on from NZ_JBHYWP010000020.1 coordinate 73,824, forward strand.
TGCTCCTGCGGAGCCTGGGGAAGTGCGGCGGGATGGTGCGCGCGTATCGGCGTACGGTCCACGGGAGCCGGGGGACAGAGCACATCCGGCACCGCGGGAGGGGGCGGCCCCGGCGGACGGCCGGGGGACCCGGGGGGATACGGGAGTCGGAGCTCCCGCTCAGAAGGCGCGACAGAGCATGGCGGCGACGCGGCACAGGTCGACTGCCCGCCGCTTCGTGAGATCCGCCTGTTGCTTCATGCCCTCGATCGTAGGGAAGTACGGGCGGAGATGTCACCGTCGTATCACTCAATGAGACGCGATCGTCCGCGATGCGGGACAAAGTGTTGAGGCGGTGTGCACGGCCCGGAGTTCCCACGGTCCCTTATCTGCCCACCATCTACGGACCGGACTCCCCCGTCTCACTGGTCGGACGGACTTACTCTCCGGTCAGCGCGACATTCGTACCCGTGACACCGATGTCGACACCGTCCGGCGTGGCCCGCAGTTCGCTGAGGGTCAGACCGTCGGGCAGCCCGCCGACCGCGCTCTCGAAGTCGGTCTTCTGCCGGACCAGCCCCTCAAGCCCTGGGATGCCCTCGCCGGGCACCGTGTCCGCGTGCACCTTGATCCGGTTCGCCCCCAGCAGGGTCACCGTCGATGTCACGCTGCGGCTGACCGTGCGGCCCAGGACGGACACCGAGCCGGTGACCTTGACCTTGCCGTTCCCCGCGTAAGCGATTCGGACACCGGAGTCGGACGCCTTGGTGAGGTCCTCGTACGAGATGTGGGCCCGGCCGGAAGCCCGCGCGGCGACGGCGCTGCTGAAGCTGCTGGAGATCTTGGTGTCGCGCAGCTCGGCCCGCACCTCGGTGATCCGCACATGGCGGCCCGACGCGTTCGCCTCGACGCCCTTGAGGGTGACGTCGACCCGGTCGAGCTTCTTGTCGAGAACCTGGGTCAGGAACGGGAAGCCCTTGATGTCCACGTCGGGGGAGGCCGACAGGCCCTCGCTGCTGCGTATTCGGTCGGCCGCCTTGTTCTCCGCGACATGCACCGCGATCCGGTCGGCGAGGACGAAGAGCCCGCCCACCACCACGACGAGGATGAACAGTGTCCGCAGTGCTCGCATGCCGGTCGTCCCCCTGCTCGTACCCGGGTCCAGATCCGTGCCGGTGGCACGGATCAGAGCCTAATGTCCTGATCAGCCGATGAGGCGGCCGACCAGATAGATCGCCGGTGCGGCGGCGGAGAGCGGCAGGGCCACCCCGGCCGTCATATGGACGAACCGGGACGGGTAGTCGTAGCTCGCGACCCGCAGCCCGATCAGGGCGCAGCCGCCGGCGGCGAGCCCGAGCAGCGCGCCCGGCATCCCGAGCCCGGTGACGGCGCCCGCCAGGGCTCCGGCGGCCGCAGCGGCGACCAGGGCCGCGACCACGCCGGCCGGGCCCGGCAGCGGGAGCGCTCGGACGACGGCGGCGACCGCGACGGCCGTGCAGCCGACCGTCACGGCGTCCGTCGAGGCGGCCAGGATGCCCGTCGCGACGATGGTGAGCGCCGATGAGGCGATAGTGGCCATCAGCCCGGCCATCCGCTCATCGGCCGGGGCGTGGCTGCGCAGCTGGAGTACGAGCGTGAGCAGCACCCAGACGCCGAGCGTGCCGATGATCGCGGCGGGGCCGTGGTCCGCGCCCGCGACGAGCAGGGCGATGTCCGCGACGACACCGCCGAGGAAGGCGAGCGCGATGCCCTGCCGGGCCGGCCACATCCCGTTCAGCCGGAACCAGCCCGCCGCCGTGACCGCCTGGAGCACCAGGAGCGGCACGACCAGCGCGTACCGCCCGCCGAACGCGGCGGCGGCGAGCAGGATCCCGAGCCCGGCCGTCAGCGCGGCGGGCTGCATCCCCGGGGCGATGATCGGCGACCGCCCCTCCGCACGGGCCCGCTGCGCGTCGGTGATCCGCGCCTGGCCGACGGTGCTGGGGGCGCTGTACGCGGGCCCGCCGTCGGGCGCCCGGCCCGGGGGGGGCACCCGCACCGACGGGGGCGCCCGCGCCGCGGGCCCCCGCGGCGGCCGGGGGGGGGCGCG
>NZ_JBHYWP010000020.1:75901-89035 GCF_042751845.1 Streptomyces sp. NPDC059398
GACGTGTTTAGTCTCTACAAAAACCACCCGCTCCGCCCGCCCCCGCCCCACCCGCGCGCCCGCCCGCCCCCCCCCGCGCCCCTCCCCCGCGACGGGCACGGGCGGCGCGGCGTAGGGCGCGGGGGCGGGCATCTCCGGCGGCAGGGGAAGCGACTGCGGCGGAAGGCAGGTGGCTTCGGGGCCGGTGTACGGCTGCTGGGGCTGGGCCTGCTGGGCCTGCTGGTAGGGGGGCTGCTGCTGGTACGGGGGCTGCTGCTGGTTCTGCTGGGCGTACGGCGCCTGCCCTGTGTATGGGTCCTGCTGGGCGTACGGGTCCTGCTGGGCCTGCGGCGCCTGCTGAACGTACGGATCCTGCTGGGCCTGCGGCGCCTGCTGAACGTACGGATCCTGCTGGTACGGGCCCTGGCCCTGAGCTTGGCCCTGCCCCTGGGCCTGGCTCTGCTCCTGCCCCTGGTCCGGCCGCTGCACCGGCTGGTACTGGGTGTCCCAGGTCTGCCCGCTCCAGGTCTGGGTGAAGGAATCCTGGTAGCCGTTCGGATCCTGGTACGCGTTCGGATCCTGGTAGAACGGCTGGTCGGGCTGCGGCTGCTGCGGTTGCCGGCGCGGCTGCTGCGGTTGCTGCCCGTACGGATATGGCTGGTCACTCATGTGGGGGGTCACCCTCCTGCGAACGGCGGGAGCACCTCTACCGTGCCGCCCTCGGCAAGCCGTACCGTCTCATGGCCGCGGGCCCCCACGGGATCGCCGTCGACGAGGAACGAGCATCGCCGCAGCACCTGCGGCAGCTCACCGGGGTGCCGCTCGCGCGCCGCGTCGAGCACTTCGGCCAGCGTCGCGCCGTCGTACGGCTCCTCGGCTGTACCTGCGGCGGCCTTGGCGGCGGCCCAGTAGCGGATGGTTCCCGCGGGCATGGGTACTCCTCATGGTTTTTGCGTCGCGCGGGTCCATGATGCCGGGTGCGACGCACCGGCCGCGCCGCCGCCCGCCTTCTCCCACAACCTCAGCCGAATCAAGCCCGTCCTGGGGGCACCTCCCGGCGTCGACTGCCGGCCAGATCAAGCCCCTCCGGCGTGTGAGGAGCGGAGGCCCGGGGGCAGCGCCCCCGAAAGCCCGCCGCAGGCGCCCCACGCCCCGGCCCCCCTACCGCACAAGCCACTCCCCCACCCGCCCCAGCAACGCATCCCCCGCCGCATTCTCCGCATGCCCCATCCCCGCCTCCACCCACAGCTCCGCCCCCGCCCCCGCCGCGGCGGCCAGCATCCGCGGGTGGTCCAGCGGAAAGTAGGGGTCCCGGTCCCCGTGCACGATCAGCAGGGGCACCGGCGCGATCATCGGCACCGCGTCCACCGGTGACAGCGGGACCGGGTCCCAGTCCTCCGTGTGGATCCGGGTCCGCAGGCCGAACCTCCCCACCAGCCGCCCGAGCGGCCGGGTGACCACCCAGTGCAGCCGCCGCATCGGCGCCGTCCCGCGGTAGTACCACCGCGCCGGAGAACTCACCGCCGCCACCGCGTCCGTACGCGCCCTTGCGAACTCCCCGCCCGCGGAACCACCGGCCCCGGCCGCGCCCCCACCGGACCCGGAACCACGAGAACCGGACCCGCGCCCGCCCGCCAGCGCCGCATGCCGCAGTACCACCGAGCCGCCCATCGAGAAGCCGACCGTCACCACCCGCCGGTGCCCGAGGCCGCGGGCCCACTCGACCGCCGCCGCCAGGTCGAGCACCTCCCGGTCCCCCACCGTCGAGCGCCCGCCCGACCGCCCGTGCCCCCGGAACGAGAACGTCACCACGGCCGCACGCCGCGCGAACACCTCCGCCGCCCGCCGCACCGCCGGCCGGTCGACCGACCCCGTGAACCCGTGCGCGACCACGATCACCGTGTCCGCCGCACCCGTCGCGCACGGCTCGTACCGGGCCTCGATCGGCACCCCGTCCCGGGTACGAAGGATCACCCTGAGGTCGCCCGGAGTGACCAAGGGAACACCGGCTTTCCGGAAGCGGTCTTCTGACGCAGAACTCATGTGGGCTATTCTGGTGGGATGAGGACCTGGGCAAAGTTGCCCCTAGGTCCTTTTGTGCTTTCGGCGCGTTGTATACGAAGCCGCCGGACCTGCACAGCAAGCCCCGCGCACGGGGTAAGCGCAGAAAAAAGCAGTGCCACATACGTCCCCCGAGGAGGAATCGACGTAATGGGCGAGCGATATATGCACGACCGTATGACGACCACGGCAGGTGGGGCGCGATGAGTTCTCTGCTGCTCCTGACCAACGCCCTCCAGCCGTCGACGGAGGTGCTACCCGCCCTCGGACTCCTGCTGCACAGTGTGCGGGTCGCTCCCGCCGAAGGCCCGGCTCTCATCGACACCCCGGGCGCCGATGTGATCCTCGTGGACGGGCGCCGCGACCTGCCCCAGGTCCGCAGCCTCTGTCAGCTGCTGCACTCCACGGGGCCCGGCTGTCCGCTGGTCCTCGTCGTCACCGAGGGCGGTCTCGCGGCCGTCACGGCGGACTGGGGCGTGGACGACGTCCTGCTCGACACCGCGGGTCCGGCCGAGGTCGAGGCGCGGCTGCGGCTCGCGACCGGCCGCCAGCAGATCACGACGGACGATTCCCCCACCGAGATCCGGATCGGCGACCTCTCGGTCGACGAGACGACGTACAGCGCGAAGCTGAAGGGCCGGGTCCTGGACCTGACCTTCAAGGAGTTCGAGCTGATCAAGTACCTCGCCCAGCACCCCGGCCGGGTCTTCACCCGCGCCCAGCTGCTCCAGGAGGTCTGGGGTTACGACTACTTCGGCGGTACGCGCACGGTCGACGTCCACGTACGGCGGCTGCGCGCCAAGCTCGGCCCCGAGCACGAGTCGCTGATCGGCACCGTCCGCAATGTCGGCTACCGCTTCGTCACCCCCGAGAAGGTCGAGCGCGCGGCCGAGGAGGCCCAGGCCAGGGCCGCCGCCGAGGCCGCCGAGGCACTGACCCGGACGGCGGACACGGCGGCGCTCCCGGAGCCCGCTGCCCGGCCGGTGAAACGGTAGGTCCCAGAGCGGGTCCATCCGCGTAGACTGCCGCGCGTGGCCAAGGTGACGCGGGACGATGTGGCACGACTGGCGGGGACTTCGACCGCGGTCGTCAGCTATGTCATCAACAACGGGCCGAGGCCGGTCGCCCCGGCCACGCGCGAGCGGGTGGTCAACGCGATCAAGGAGCTGGGGTACCGGCCGGACCGGGTGGCGCAGGCCATGGCGTCCCGGCGCACCGACCTCATAGGGATGATCGTGCCGGACGCCCGGCAGCCCTTCTTCGCGGAGATGGCGCACGCGGTGGAGCAGGCCGCTTCCGAGCGCGGAAAGATGGTGCTGGTCGGCAACTCCGACTACATCGACGAGCGCGAGCTCCACTATCTGCGGGCCTTCCTCGGGATGCGGGTCTCCGGGCTGATCCTGGTCAGCCAGGGCATGAGCGAGCGTGCCGCCGCCGAGATAGAGGCCTGGGACGCCCGGGTGGTGCTGCTGCACGAGCGGCCCGAGGCGATCGACGACGTCGCCGTCGTCACGGACGACATCGGCGGTGCCCAGCTCGCCACCCGTCACCTCCTGGAGCACGGCTACGCGTATGTGGCCTGCCTCGGCGGCGTCGAGTCGACGCCCTCCGTCGGTGACCCGGTGGCCGACCACGTCGAGGGCTGGCGGCGCGCCATGCAGGAGTCCGGCCGCTCCGTCGAAGGGCGCCTCTTCCAGGCCCCGTACAACCGCTACGACGCCTACCAGGTGGCGCTGAAGCTGCTCGCGGGACCGGACAGGCCCCCGGCGATCTTCTGCTCCACCGACGACCAGGCGATCGGTGTCCTGCGGGCCGCCCGTGAGCTGCGGATCGATGTGCCGGACGAGCTGGCGGTGGCCGGTTTCGACGACGTCAAGGAGGCGGCCCTCACGGACCCGCCGCTGACGACGGTGTACTCGGACCGCCCGGCGATGGCGCGCTCCGCGGTCGATCTCGTACTGGACGACGCGCTGCGGGTCGCGGGGTCGCGGCGGGAGCGGCTGAAGCAGTTCCCCTCGGCGCTGGTCGTGCGCCGCTCCTGCGGCTGCGGCTGAGCGCCAACGCCGCCCGGCCGTACGACCGCCAACGCCGCCCGCCCGTACGACCGCCAACGCCGCCCGCCCGTACGGCCGTCGGGCCTTTATATCGGGCATACGGGGTTCTGTCGGGCTTCTCAGCGGGCGCTCAGGAAACTCTCATGGTCGGTGGTGAGGCTATGAGACATGACCGAGAACCCGGAGCAGTACCCCAACCCGCAGCAGGACGATGCGTACACGGCCCGGTCCTACCCGCCGCCGCCCGCACACCAGCCGACAGCGGCCTGGCCGCCCCCGGCTCCGGCCGCCCCGGCGGACCACGACCACGCCGGGCCCCGGCGCGCCAGGCGGCCGGTCGCTCTGCTCGCCGCTGTCGCCATCATCGCCGCGGTGGTGGGCGGCGGTTCGGCGGCACTCGCCGAGTCCCTGATGGACAACGGGAGCAACGGCGCCAATCCGGCGGGCACCGTCAGCGGCACCACCGTCTCGCAGTCGAGCAAGGGCACGGTCTCCGGTGTCGCCCAGGCCGTCTCGCCGAGCATCGTGGAGGTCAAGGCGACCTCGCAGGAGGGTCAGTCGACCGGGGCGGGGGTGATCGTCACCGCGGCCGGTGAGATCGTCACCAACAACCACGTCATCTCCGGCGCCGACTCGGTCAAGGTCTCCCTGAGCGACGGCAAGTCGTACACGGCGAAGGTGGTCGGCACCGACCCGGACAAGGACCTGGCGCTGATCAAGGTGCAGAACGCCTCCGGCCTCAAGCCCGCCTCGCTCGGCGACTCGTCCCACGTGGCGGTCGGCGACCAGGTCGTGGCGATCGGCTCCCCCGAGGGCCTGACCGGCACCGTCACCAGCGGCATCATCTCGGCCCTGAACCGCGATGTCACCGTCGCCAAGGAGGACGGCCAGGGACAGAGCCAGGGACAGGGCGAGGGGCAGGGCCAGGGCCGCGGTGAGGGCGGCGGCGACGGGAACTGGCCGTTCCAGTTCGGCGGCCGGCAGTTCAACGGCGACACCGGCGACTCCACCACCACGTACAAGGCGCTCCAGACCGACGCCTCGCTGAACCCGGGCAACTCCGGCGGTGCGCTGATCAATATGAACGGCGAGATCGTCGGCATCAACTCCGCGATGTACTCGGCCAGTTCGCAGAGCAGCGACAGTTCGAGCACCGCCGGGAGCGTGGGTCTCGGCTTCGCCATTCCGATCAACACGGTCAAGGCCGACCTCGCCCAGCTGCGCGCGGGCGGCGACAGCAGCAGCAACTAGCACGACCGCCGGCGCCCCCGCGCCGGCCTGCACCCCCGGAGGGCCATGTGACCGTCAACGTCACCGTCAACCGAGCCAGGCACGCCCTGCTCACCGCAGTCTCCTGGGCCGGCCCGGCCGGTCTCGGGCTTCCGCTGGCCCTGGCCCAGTCCCAGGCCGGGCAGGGGGCCGGGTCCGGATCGGCCGGACAGACGGCGGTACGGGCCCCCGAGGTCCGTACGTCCGCCGCCACCGCGCCCTCCCCGGGCACCCGCACCAAGGGGCGTGCCGCGCGCCGCCGCCGGCCGGCCGTGCGAGGCTGAGGGGCGCGAGACCGCGCCCCCAGCGACCCCCAGCAGACGAGGACAGAGAGCCCATGAGCCCCGCCGAGGACGGCCACGACCAGCAGCGCATCCTGATCGTGGACGACGAGCCCGCCGTACGCGAGGCGCTGCGCCGCAGTCTCGCCTTCGAGGGGTACGGCACGGAGGTCGCCGTCGACGGTCTGGACGCGCTGACTAAGGCGGAGCCGTACGCACCGGATCTCATCGTCCTCGACATCCAGATGCCCCGCATGGACGGCCTGACCGCGGCCCGCAGGCTGCGCGCATCGGGTTCGACCACGCCGATCCTGATGCTCACCGCCCGTGACACGGTCGGCGACCGGGTGACCGGTCTCGACGCGGGCGCCGACGACTACCTGGTGAAGCCGTTCGAACTGGACGAGCTGTTCGCCCGTATCCGCGCGCTGCTGCGGCGCAGTTCGTACACGGCGACTGCGGGCGAGGTCCCCGACGACAACGTGCTGTCCTTCGCCGATCTGCGGATGGACCTCTCGACGCGCGAGGTGGTGCGCGGGGAGCGGCGGGTCGAGCTGACCCGTACCGAGTTCACCCTCCTGGAGATGTTCCTGGCCCACCCGCGCCAGGTGCTCACCCGGGAGCAGATCCTCAAGGCGGTCTGGGGCTTCGACTTCGAGCCGTCGTCCAACTCGCTGGATGTGTACGTGATGTACCTCCGCCGCAAGACGGAAGCGGGCGGCGAGCCGAGGCTCGTGCACACGGTGCGCGGCGTGGGATACGCGCTGCGGACCGGGAGCGCCGAGTGAGAACTCCCCGGCCCGTGCGCTGGTTCCAGCGGCTTCCGCTGCGCTCCCGGCTGGCGATGCTGACGGCCGCCGCGGTGGCGTTCGCGGTGGCCGTGGTCTCGGTGATCTGCTGGTTCCTGGTGCAGGGGAAGCTGTACGACGAGATCGACTCGAAGCTCGCCGGGCAGATCTACAGCCAGCCCGTGTCGGTGCCCACGCTGCGCGACAACCTCAACGACTGCCGCGCCCCGGCGCCGCCCGGCAACTTCGGCCAGCAGACGTCCCCGTACTACGCGCAGCTCGTCCAGTCGGACGGCACCACCTGTGTGCGCAGTGGCGCGGGCACCATCAGGGTCACCGGCGGCGACCGTTCCCTGGCCAAGTCGGGCAATGCCGAGCTGGCCAAGTACCGCAACGGCACCGACTCGGACGGGCACCCCGTCCGGGTCCTCACGGCGCACGTGTTCAACCGGCCCGGGGTGGCCTACCCGGACATCGTCCAGATGGTCGCCTACCCCCTGGCGGACACCCGCAGCACCCTCAACGAACTGGCCCTGCTCCTCCTCGGTGTCTCCGGGGTCGGCGTCATCGGCGCGGGCGCCGCGGGGCTGTGGATCGCGCGGGCCGGGCTGAAGCCGGTGGACGAGCTGACCGAGGCGGTCGAGCACGTGGCCCGTACGGAGGACCTCACCGTCCGTATCCCGGTCGAGGGCGAGGACGAGATCGCCCGGCTCTCCCGGTCGTTCAACTCGATGACCGCCGCGCTCGGCGACTCACGCGACCGTCAGGCGCAGCTCATCGCGGACGCCGGGCACGAGCTGCGGACCCCGCTCACCTCGCTCCGTACCAATATCGAGCTGCTCGCCCGCAGCGAGGAGACCGGCCGGCCCATCCCGCCCGACGACCGCAGGGCCCTGATGGCTTCGGTCAAGGCACAGATGACCGAACTGGCCGCGCTCATCGGCGACTTGCAGGAGCTGTCCCGCTCCGACGCCATCCGCGCGCCGGAGACCCTGAACGTCGTCGCGCTGCACGACATCGCCCAGTCGGCGCTGGACCGGGCGCGGCTGCGCGGCCCGGAGCTGACCTTCACGGCGGAGCTGAGGCCCTGGTACGTCCAGGCCGAACCGGCCGCCCTTGAGCGGGCCGTGATCAATGTCCTGGACAACGCGGTGAAGTTCAGCCCGCCCGGCGGGTCCATCGAAATCGCCCTGGGCGAGGGCCTCCTGACGGTACGGGACCACGGATCCGGCATCCCCGCCGAGGACCTCCCGTACGTCTTCGAGCGGTTCTGGCGCTCACCGTCGGCCCGTTCGCTTCCCGGTTCGGGCCTCGGGCTCTCCATCGTGGCCCGTACGGTCCAGCAGTCCGGCGGCGACATCGCGCTCAACCCCGCGCCGGGCGGCGGCACGGAGGCGGTCATCCGGATCCCGGGGACCGCGACCCCGCCCCCGGACTCACCGCCGGCACCCGCGCCTTCGCCGGGGGAGTGACGGGCGGCCCCGCCCCACCGGAGCCCGCCCCCTGCCCGTCCTGCTTGCCCTGCTCAGCCCTGTCCGCCCTGCCTGCGCCCTGGTCAGCCCTGCTTGCCCAGCCGCAGGCCGGAGCCGGCCAGATCCGCCTTGATCCCCTTCTTCTCCACCACCACATGGCGCAGCCGGATGTCGCCGGGGGCCTTGGGCAGCTTGAAGGAGAGCGAGAACTGGCTGGAGAGCTCCGGCGGGCGCAGGCTCATCACCGCGGCGATCAGCTTGGGGTCGATCCCGGCCTTCTGCAGCAGCCAGGGGTGGGCGGCGACCTCGTCGACCAGGTTGACCCGTATCAGCTGGTGGGCGAAGCGGGGGGTGCCGGTCATCCGGTGCAGCTCGTCGTCGCTGTGCAGCGCCTGCCGCACCCGCTTCTGCGGTACGCCGATCCGGTCGACCACGGACGGCACCGAGAGCAGCGCCCTGATGTGGTTCTTCTCGCGGGCGATCCGGGCGGCCGCCTCGGGGGCGAGCCGCAGCCCGGAGTGCGCGCGGTCCCGGCCGGGTGTGTACGTGGCGATCCCGGGGACGTCGACCCGCATGTGGTCGACCGTCGTGGACACCGCCCGGCCGCCGTCCCGCCGGACGTGCGCCTTGGCCGCGAGCCGTACCTGCGTACCCGCCACGGGCAGGCCACCGCGCACGTCGATCGAGTCATGGCCCTGGTCGGTGAACTTGACCTGCGATGCGCCGAGTTCACGGTTCATGTCCTCGAAGGAGAGGAAGACGTCGCCGTCCATCGAGCCGACCACGGCGCCCTTGATGGAGCTGGGGAGGTCTCCGTTGATCCGGATGTCCTTGGCGGTGGCGTGCACCTCCGCGAGCGAGACCCGGTCGGCCGGTACGTCGGGCACGGACACGTCGACCCGGCCGAGGTGCTTGTCGAGCACCTGGGTGAGGAAGGGGAAGCCGTGGATGTCGACCTCCGGCCTGGTCACCAGGTGCAGTGACTGCTGGAGCTTCTCGGCGGCCTTGTTCTGCGCGTACAGCTCGGCGAAGCGGTCGGCGAGGAAGAGGAAGCCCGTGCAGGCCAGGGCGGCGACGGCGACCTTCACCACGGTGGAGACGGCGGCGAAGCGGCCCCTGGCCCGGTGGTTGGGCGGCGACCAGCTGTCGTCGTCGGCGCCTTCCGGGCGGGAGGCGTCGGCCCCTGCGGCCCCGTCGGCCTGGTCGTCGGACTTCAGCCCCAGCCCGAGGGGGTCGCGCTCGTCGTAGCCGCGCCCGTCGTGACCGCGCCCGTCGTGACCGTACGGCTCGAAGCCCGGTTCCGGGTCACTGAGTTCTGCCAGCTGATGGTAGGGATTGGGTGGATGCGAGGGCATGCGTGTGGGGGGTCGCATCACCTCATCCCACCACGCGTGCGCCCCCCGGACGCAAGTCGTACCCGGGGTAGCCCCCTGGTTTGTGCCCTTTGTCGGCCGGGGCCGGCTGTCAGACCCGTCACAGGCCCAGCGGTTTGAAGGGGCGAAGTGCGGCAAAGCGCTTGAATGACACTGTTTCCGAGAAGGCAGGACGTGAGCGATCGTGGCTGCGGACGAAAAGGCACAGGCCAAGGGCGAGCAGGTCAAGGGCAAGATCAAGAAGACCGCCGGTGACGCCGTGGGCAACGAGTCGCTCCAGGCCGAGGGCCGCGCGGAAGAGACCACGGGCGATGCGCGCAAGGCCAAGGAAGCCATCAAGGACGTGTTCAAGTCCAAGTGACACAGGTCCACTCCACGTGGACAAGGCTCCGCCCGGTGGTCCGGCTCCAGGCCGGCCACCGGGCGGAGTCATGCCCGGGTGCGGCTGAGGCGCACTAGAGCCGAGGCGCACTGCGGCTGAGGCGCATCCCGTCGGCGTACCCCGGGCCGGACGGCACCGGACGGAACCGGCGAGGCCCAGCCAGTCAGCCCCGGTCAGCCCAGTGAGGCGCTCGCCGCGCGCAGGTCCTCCAGGGCGGCCAGCGCATAGGGCGCGAGCCCTTCCGCACCGTCCTCACGATCACTTTCGCACCAGCGGGCGTAGCCCAGCTTGAAGGCGAGGATTCCCAGCTCACCCGCGAGCAGCGCGGTCGGCTCGGGGACACCACGGGCGACGAGCGCGGCCGTCATGGCAGCCGCGAGACCGACGCTCTTCAGGGTGTCGCGCTCCTGGAGTTCGGTACTGGCCGCCACCGCGGCCTTGAGGCGGGGGCCGAGTTCACGGTTGGCAGGCCCCATGGCGCTCGACGCGCGCTCAAGACCGGCCGCCACCGCCTGAAGCGGCCGTGCATCCGCAGGCGCCTCGGTGATGCCGTCGGCGAGCAGCCTGCTGAGCGTCTCCTGTCCGGCGACCAGCAGTTCGCGCTTGTCGGAGAAGTACCGGAAGAAGGTGCTCTTGGTGACGCCTGCGCGCTCGGCGATCTGCGTCACCGTCGTGGCGTCGTACCCCTGCTCGGTGAAGAGGTCGACGGCCGCGACGACGAGTCGCTCTGCTGCCCCTGGTTGCCATCTGGCCATGACAACAGGATAGGTGATGGGACAGCTGTCCTATCACCCGTGTATGGTCAGTGATGGGACAACGGTCCCATCACACCCCCTCGCCTCATGGGAGCACCCATGCATGTCTTCGTCACCGGCGGTACCGGAACCATCGGGTCCGCCGTCATCACCGAACTGCTCGGCAACGGCCACACCGTTCTCGCGCTGGCCCGCTCGGACCGCTCGGCGCAGACCCTGGAGGGCGCAGGCGCCAAGGTGCTGCGCGGAGATCTTGCGGACCCCGGCATCCTGCGCTCCGGCGCCGCGCAGTCCGACGGCGTGATCAGCCTGGCGTTCGGGCGCGACTACGGCAGCGCGGACGCGCTCGCGCGGGGCATCGCCGAGGAGAGCGCCGCGCTCACCGCGCTGGGGCAGGAACTCATCGGCAGCGACCGCCCGATCGTCGCCGTCTCGGGTACCCCCTGGGTGCCGGGGCGTGTCGCCACCGAGGCCGATCCGCTGCCGTCCGAAGGAGCGTTGGCCGGTCGGAGCCGCTCGGTCACGGCCCTGCTGGCCCTCGCGTCGCAGGGTCTGCGCAGCGCGGCCGTCCGTATGCCGCGCACGGTCCACAACGAGGGACAGGGCGGATTCGCCGGGCTGCTGGCCGATACGGCGCGCCGCACCGGGGTGTCCGGCTACCCGGGCGACGGCGCCCAGCGCTGGCCGGCCGTGCACGCGCGCGACGCGGCGGCCCTCTTCCGGCTGGTCCTCGAATCGGCACCGGCCGGTACGTCCTGGCACGCCGTCGCCGACGAGGGCGACGCGGTGCGGGACATCGCCACGGTCATCGGCCGACGGCTGGGCCTGCCCGTCGAGCAGGTCCCGGAGGAGACCTTCGGACCGTTCGGCCCGGTCTTCGCGATGGACCAGCCGGCGACCAGCGCCCACACCCGCGACGCCCTCGGATGGCAGCCGGTCCACCCCGGGCTCATCGAGGACCTGGAGAACATTCAGCCCTGACGCACCACCCCGGCGCGCGCGGCCGGATGCCGAAGCGGACCGTACGGCCCTGCCGGGCGGCCGGGGTCAGCCGGCCACGGCCAGGCTCGGCCGGTGGTCCAGCGCGGTGGAGAACTGGTCGACGATCTGGTCCAGCGAGCGGGCGGTGGCGGGATCGACGGTCACGGTGTCGTCGGGTGCGACGCTGATGTGCCGGTCCAGCACGAACCAGCCCTGCACTATGTGCGCGGCCCCCATCGACGAGAGCACCGGACGCAGCGCGTAGTCGATGGCGAGCACATGCGCGGTGGAGCCCCCGGTGGCCAGCGGCAGGACGGTCTTCCCGGCCAGCGCGTACTGGGGCAGCAGATCGAGCAGCGACTTCAACAGGCCGGAGTAGGCGGCCTTGTAGACGGGCGTACCGATGACCACCCCGTCCGCCGACGCGAACAGCTCGGTGGCCCGGACGATGTCCGGGTGCGCGAAATCGGCCCCGAGCAGGGCCCCGGCGGGCAGGGTGCGCACGTCGAGCGGGACGACGGTGTGGCCCTGGGCGGTGAGCCGGGCGTCGAGGTGGCGCAGCAGGCGGGCGGTGCGGGAGGTGGCGGACGGACTTCCCGAGACGGACAGGACGGTGGCCATGGGCCCTCATTTCCGGGTACGACGGATGGCGGAGCGGCCGCTGATCAGGTCGGATCACCGTCGCGGCGGGCGCACGGAACGGAGTGTGCGGGCAGGCGGAAGGAGACAGCCGAGGCTCCGGCGGCGGATGACTGCGCCGACCGAGGACTCCGGGCGGGGGACGGCTCACGCAGCACGGCGGACCCGCGAGGGGCACCGACGGTTACGGAGCCCTGGCCCGGCCACAAGGCACCGGGCAGCGAGCGAAGGGGAAGGTCTCCTCAGGCTTCGCGGCGACAGAAGGCACTGGAGACGCGGGCGAGGTCGATGTGGCGGCGCTTGGTCAGGCAGCTCATACCGTTCGCTCCTCTCGCGTTCTCCCGGTGTGCGTTCCGGGGCCCACAGTACGGCGGCCCCGGCACCCCGGTCGAGTGGGCGACCACCCACTGGACGCCCGGCCCGCCCGAAGCCGTCAGGACGGCGCCCCGGGACAGGCACCCCCGAGAACCGCGATCAGCCCTTCCCCACCGGGGCAGAATTCGAGATACGGGTGCACGGACCACTCGATCCACCGCCCCCGGTGACTCAACGAGAACCCGCACGGCTCGCCCCGGTGCAGAGCCCCCATCGCCCCCACACAGCCGCCGCCGTCGACCCAACTCAGCGCGCGGTGCCGCTCGATGGGCGGCAGCGAGTGCGCCAGCGCACGTACGTCGGCCCGGATGCGGCGGATCGCCTCAGCCGGTGCGTTCGTGGCGTACCGCGCTACGTCCGCCACGTCGTCGGCGTCCATCGTGCGGTAGGTGATCCGCTCACACCAGAAGGCCCGGACGGGATACGGGACGCGCATGGTGGAGCCTCCTGACGCGACGTCGGGGCCACCCCCTGCCCACGACCGGCGTGACGAGCTGTAGGTAGCGGGGTGGCCCCTTTGTTTCCCCCCAATCGGCGCAGACTGAGGGGGTGTTGCGCCCCCAGGGCATGAACATGCCCTAGCAACAAGGCTGTTGGCGACGCAGAACGAAGCTAGCGCTTAAAGCATCCCCGCATCAAGTGTTGTACGTCTAACGAGTGAGGCAAGCCGTCTCAACAGGTAGCACGCAGCAAAACGGGCGGCCTCCACCTGCGCCGGTGGAGGC